>JADZBS010000001.1 GCA_020851975.1 Gammaproteobacteria bacterium
GCCGCCAGGCCGCGCCAGCCGGCGTGGGCCGCAGCGACGACCGTGCCCGCGTCGTTGCAGAAGAGGACCGGCAGGCAGTCGGCCGTCAGCACGACGCAGGCGGGTCCCGGCTGCGTCGCCAACGCGGCATCAGCTTCCGGGATGCCGCGCGCTGCGGCCGCATCGACGATGCCGCATCCGTGGACCTGGTTCAGCCAGCGAGGCGGGTGCACGAGACCAAGTTCGGCGCAGAGTCGCGCCCGGTTGCCGGCCATCGCGCGATCGTCGTCGCCGACGTGTCCGGCGAGGTTCAGCGAGGCGTAGCGCCCGATGCTGAGGCCACCGCGGCGCGTGGTCGCGACGGCGCGCACCGCCGGCGGCGCCGGCCAGTCGGGTGTGATCAGTTCGATGCGGTCGGCCAAGCCAGGGCCTCGATGCGCCGGCCCGCCGACTCGGAGCCGGCAAGCTCGGCAAGCAATCCGCTGAGGTCGCGCGGCAGCGGGCAGTGGAACTCGAGTGAGTCACCGCTCACGGGATGCCGGAACTGCAGGGCGCAGGCATGCAGCGCCTGGCGGCGCAGCGCGCGCAGGGCAGCGATCAGCGTCGGGCTCGCCGCGGGCGGAATCCGCGGCCGGCCCCCGTAGAGCGGATCACCGACGATGGAAAAGCCGAGGTGCGCGAGGTGCACGCGGATCTGGTGCGTGCGCCCGGTCTCGAGCCGCACGGCGAGCCAGGTGTGCGCGGCGAAACGTGCCAGCACCCGGTAGTGGGTCACGGCCTCGCGGCCGCCTTCGACCACCGCCATGCGCGTGCGCTGGGTCGGATGCCGGCCGATCGGCGCGTCCACCGTGCCACCGGCGGTCACCACGCCGTTGACCAGCGCCCGGTATTCACGCGTGATGCGCCGTTCCTGCAGGTCGCGCGTGAGGTGCGTGTGGGCGGCGAGTGTCTTCGCCACCAGCACCAGTCCGCTGGTGTCCTTGTCCAGCCGGTGCAACAAGCCGCTGCGCGGCAGGGTGGCGAGCGCCGGGTCGTGGTGGCGCAAGCCGTTTTCGAGCGTCGCGTCCGGATTGCCGGCGCCCGGGTGCACGACGAGGCCCGCCGGCTTCAGCACCACCAGCACGGCCTCGTCCTCGTGGACCACCTCGAAGCCGACCGCCTGCGCAACCACCTCCCGGTCGACCGTCACCTCGGCAGTGATCTCGGCCTGCTGACCGGCGGCAACCCGCGTGCGCGGGACGGGCAGCATGCCATCGAGCCGCACGGCGCCGGCCTCGATCCATGCCTTGATGCGCGAGCGCGAGTAGTCCGGCAGCAGCTCGGCAAGCGCCTGGTCGAGGCGCCGGCCCTCCTGCCCGGGCTCGATGGTGACGTGGTGACGGACGGTCGGCATGGTCGCGCCTAGTGTAAGGGCTGGCGATCCGGGTCGCCGAAGCCGTTGCGTTATACTCTGCCGCCGTCGGTTGCCGTCCACAGCGAAGAATCCCGAACGTGTCCCGTCTCAGCATCCCCCGCGGCCAGCTGTCCCGCTGCCGGCTTCCGGCCGCGGCCGCCGTCGTCGTGGCGCTGCTCGCCGGCTGCGCCGGCGACAACGAGCGCGAGATGCAGTCGGGCGCCGAGCAGATCTATGGCCGCGCCCACGCCGCGATGGAGAACAGCAACTACCGCAACGCCATCACCTACTACGAGATGCTGGAGGCCCGCTATCCCTTCAGCAACCAGGCCAAGCAGGCCCAGATCGACCTGATCTACGCCTACTACAGGAACGGCGAACGCGAGTCGGCCATCGATGCCGCCACCCAGTTCGAGCGCGAGAACCCGACCCATCCGCGCGTCGATTACGCGCTGTACATGCGCGGACTGGCCTCATTCGAGGGCCAGGCGAACTGGTTCCACCGCCTGGCACGCGTGGATCTCTCGCGCCGCCCGCCGGTGCGGGCGCGGGAGTCGTTCACGGCCTTCTCGCAGCTCCTGCAGCGCTACCCGAAGAGCATCTACGCTGCCGATGCACGCCAGCGCATGATCTTCCTGCGCAACCGGCTGGCCGAGCACGAGAACCACGTCGCGCGCTACTACCTCGAGCGGCGCGCCTATCTCGCCGCGATCAACCGCGCCGGGAACACCATGAGCACCTACGAGGGCGCCCCGGCGGTGGCCGAGTCGATGCGCATCATGATCGACGGCTACCGCGCCCTCGGCATGACGGATCTCGCCGACGACACCCGTGCCGTGCTCGCCGCCTCGTTCCCCGAAGCCGCCGTGGCGCAGAAGAAGACCGAAGACGAGCCCTGGTACAAGTTCTGGTGAAGGTGCCGGGGCTGCTTTTTGGGGGCAGTTACCTCAACTCATTGAGTGGAGGTAACTGCCCCCCGATCAAACTGCCCCCGACCGGTAGCCGGAGACGATCGGATAACGCCAGTCGCGGCCGAAAGCCCGGCTGCTGATGCGCACCCCCGGGGCAGCCTGCCGGCGCTTGTACTCGGCGCGGCGCACCATCTCCAGCACCCGTGCCACCACCTTCACGTCGAAGCCGGCCGCGGCAATGTCCTCCACGGAACGGTTCTCGAGCAACAGAGCGTCGAGGATGGGGTCGAGGACCTCGTAAGGCGGCAGGGAGTCGGAGTCCTTCTGGTCGGGACGCAGCTCGGCGGATGGCGGCCGCGTGATGACGCGCTCGGGAATCGCCGCGCCCAGGCTGTTGCGGTAGCGGGAAAGCGCATACACCCGCGTCTTGGTGCAGTCCTTGATCGGCGCGAAGCCGCCGGCCATGTCGCCGTAGAGCGTCGCGTAGCCGACGGCCATCTCGCTCTTGTTGCCGGTGGTGAGCACCATGCGCCCGGTCTTGTTGGAGATGGCCATGAGCAGGATGCCGCGACAGCGCGCCTGGATGTTCTCCTCCGTAGCGTCGTCGCTGCGCCCGGCGAACATCGCCGCCAGCGCCGCGCGCGTGGCCGTCACCATCGATTCGATCGGGATCACCTCGTAGGCCACGCCGAGCAGGGCAGCCTGCGCCTGTGCATCCTCCAGGCTCATCGCCGACGTGTAGCGGTACGGCATCATCACGGCCTGCACGGCCGCGGGCCCGAGGGCGTCGACGGCGATGGCGAGCGTCAGAGCCGAGTCGACGCCGCCCGAGAGCCCGAGCACCACGCCGGGAAAACCGTTCTTGCGCACGTAGTCGCGCACGCCGGTGACGAGCGCTTCGTAGACGCTCGCCTCGTCGCCGGGAAGTGGCGCGAGATCTGCCGGCTGCGGCCTGGCCCGGCCGCCATCGACAGTCACCGTCGCGACGTGCAGCCCTTCACGGAAGGCCGGCGCCCGCAGCCGGACCGCGCCCTGCCCGTCGAGCAGGCAGGAGCCGCCGTCGAAGACCAGCTCGTCCTGGCCGCCGACGAGATTGACGTAGGCGAGCGCGAGCCCGGTCTCGCGGCAGCGCTCGGCGAGCACCTGCTCGCGCCGGCGCTGCTTGCCGACCTCGAACGGCGACCCGTTCGGCACGAGCAGCAGTTCGGCGCCTGCCGCCCGCGCCGCCCGACAGGGCTCCGGGGTCCAGACGTCCTCGCAGATGCCGATGCCGACGCGCAGGCCGGCGATGTCCGTCACGACAGGACCGGCACCGGACTGGAAGTAGCGCTCCTCGTCGAACACGCTGTAGTTCGGCAGCGACTGCTTGCGGTAGTTGGCGCGCTGCATGCCGTCGACGTAGAGCACGGCGGCGTTGTAGATGCCGCCGTCGGCATACTCCGGGTAGCCGATCAGTGCCGCGATGCCCGTCGTGGCGGCACGCAGCTCACCGAGCGCCGCGGCGACCTGGCGGCGCAGGCCGGCGTGGAACAGCAGGTCCTCGGGCGGGTAGCCGCAGACGGCCAGCTCGGGGAAGACGACGAGATCGGCGCCCGCTGCACGGGCCTCGGCGAGCGCAGCCTTCAGGCGCGCGACATTACCGGGCACGTCCCCGACGAGAAGATTGAGCTGCGCGAGCGCCACTGTCAGGCGAATGGCCATCGGCAGGCAGCTTACAGGATCGCGGGCGGCGCGGCGGCCGGTCGGGGGGAATGGGTCGCGACTGGCGTCGCTCCTACAAGGTGCTGATGGGGCGTGGTCGTGGGATTCGGGTCGCGACTGGCGTCGCTCCTACGGGGTGTTGGTCGGGCGTGGTCGTGAGATTCGTCGCGACTGGCGTCGCTCCTACGGGGCCAGCCCACGCCGGATCAGCACCCCGTAGGAGCGACGCCAGTCGCGACCCGAACCCGGCACAACGCCCAGCCCTCACCGCGGTAGGAGCGACGCCAGTCGCGACCCGAATCCGGCACCGGCGTTTCGAACCACCCCGTAGGAGCGACGCCAGTCGCGACCCGACCCCTCGCCTACACGTTGAACCGGAAATGCATGACGTCGCCTTCCTGGACGACGTACTCCTTGCCTTCGAGCCGCAGGCGCCCGGCCTCCTTCGCGCCCTGCTCGCCGCGCCCGCGCAGGAAATCGTCGAAGGCGATGACTTCGGCACGGATGAAGCCCTTCTCGAAATCGGTGTGGATCTCGCCCGCAGCCTGCGGGGCGGTCGCGCCGCGGCGCACGGTCCAGGCGCGCACTTCCTTTTCGCCGGCGGTGAAGAAGGTCTGCAGCCCGAGCAGCCGGTAGCCGGCGCGGATCACGCGGTTGAGCCCCGGCTCGGTGAGCCCGAGGTCATCGAGGAAAGTCTGCTTGTCGGCCTCGTCGAGCTGGGCGATCTCCGCCTCGATGGCGGCGCAGACCACCACGACCTCGGCGCCCTCGTCCTTCGCCAGCGCCTGCACCCGCTCGACGAAGGCGTTGCCGCCGAGGCCTGCCTCGTCGACATTGGCGACATACATGACGGGCTTGGCCGTGAGCAGGAAGCACTCCTGCATCGCCGCGCGGTGCTCCTCGGGCATCTCGAATGTGCGTGCCGGCTGGCCGGCGCCGAGGTGATCGCGCAGCCGTGCCAGGGCATCGCGCCGCGCCACGTCTTCCTTGCGGCCGGTTTTCGCCTGCTTCTCGGCGCGGTCCACGGCCTTCTCGACGGCAGCGAGATCGGCCAGCATCAGCTCGGTGTTGATGACCTCGATGTCGTGCACCGGATCGATGCGGCCGGCGACGTGCACCACGTCGGTGTTCTCGAAGCAGCGCACCACGTGGGCGATGGCGTGGGTCTCGCGGATGTTGGCCAGGAACTGGTTGCCGAGCCCCTCGCCCTTCGAGGCCCCCTCGACCAGGCCGGCGATGTCGACGAACTCCACCGTCGTCGGCAGGACCTTCTGCGGACGCACGATCGCGGCGAGCTGCTGCAGCCGCGGATCCGGCACCGCCACCACCCCGACGTTCGGGTCGATGGTGCAGAACGGATAGTTCTCCGCGGCGATGCCGGCGGCGGTCAGGGCATTGAACAGAGTGGACTTGCCGACGTTCGGCAGGCCGACGATTCCGCAACGGATGGGCATGGCAGCGATGGGCCTCGGAATGGGGCGGCCATCCTAATCGCCGCCGGGCCGGCTGCAAAGGGCCTCAGCGGTCGGGCTTCAGCGGCGTGATCTTCGAGCCGTCGAGTGACACCCCGGCCATGAGCCCCGTCTGGCCTACCACGAAGCCGACCACCGGCTGGTTCAGCGTGGCGCTGTCGATGATGCCGGTTGCCCCGGTGTCGATGAGTGTCAGCGTGCCGTCACCGCCGATTTTCCACCCCGAACTCTTCTGGAACCTCTTCAGGGCCTCATCTTCCAGGAACACCATGATGATGTCGCGCTTCTGCCCGCCGGCCTGAAGACCGACGGAGCCTGAAAAGATGCTGTAGTAACCTACCGAGCGCCCGCCGATGCGCAGGGCCCCCTCGCCGCTTTCGCCGGCGACGATGAACCCGGCCTTGACGACACCGCCGAAGACGAGCACACCCCGCGCCTTCTCCAGCGCCGACCGGGAGCCGGGTATCTGCTCCCTCAGATGCACCAGTGCGGCGTCCACCTGAGCGTCGATTTCCTTCGCGGTACTGGCCTGCGCCGCACCGGCCAGCGCGCATGCCAGCGTGGTCGCGATGACCAGCGCACTCCAACGGCCTGCCATGGTCGCCATCGTTGCCTACTCGTCAGGCTGTCGTGAAGATTCCTGGCGCGTAGTCTAGCTTCCTTTGGGGCCGGCTCGCCGATGCTGCAGCGGCGTGACGTCTACAGGAGCACCAGCGTGCGCTCGATCACCCAGTAACTGGCCACGATGCCGATGACGTACGCCGGCGCCGTCACCGCCCAGCGCGGGTCCGGCCGATGCCGGGCGAGGCGCACCACCGCGGCCGCGAGCACCAGAACGGCGGCGATGAACAGCACCTGCCCGATCTCGACGCCCACGTTGAAGAAGAGCAGTGCCAGCGGGATGGCATCCTGCGGCAGCCCCACCTCGGCGAGCGCACCGGCGAAGCCGAGCCCGTGCAACAGGCCGAAGCCGAAGGCGACCACCCAGGGCTGGCGGGCCGCCAGACCGGTGTGTCCGCGCTGCAGTCGAAGGATCTCGGTGGCGACAAAGACGATGGAAAGCGCAATGACCGCCTCCACCGGTGGGCCCGGCACGTGGATGAGGCCGAGCGTCGCCAGCGCCAGCGTGATGGAGTGCGCCACGGTGAAGGCAGTCACGGTGACGAGCAGCTCGCGGCGGCCACGGACGATCATGACGAGCGCGAGCACGAAGAGCAGATGGTCCACGCCGAGGAGGATGTGCTCGATGCCGAGCGCCGTGTAGGTGCGCGCCACCTCCAGCGGCCCCGGATTCGGGCGCAGCGTGAAGGTCGGCTCGGACGGCAGGATGCGCACCACCTGTTCGCTGCCGTCCGCCCGCTCCGCGCGCACCAGGACATCGATGCCGGCGACGGCGAGACCCGTGAAGCCGATCGGCCTCCCCGCCAGGCCGCCGTCGATGCGGATGCGCCAGTGCTGCAGCACCGCTCCCTCGGTGAAGCCGTCGCCGCCGGTGCCGAGTACCTGCGTGCCTTCCGGGAAAGCCGGCTGGACCGGCAGCGCCGTGCGCGCATCGGGCGCCGGCACCTTCCAGGTCACGGTCCAGGTCTCGGCGTCGAGCTGCCGCAGGTGCAGGTAGGCAGGGCGAAACACGTCGGCCTGGGCAGGCAGCACGCCCACGGCGCATTGGAGCAGCATCAGCAGAAGCAGCCGCATCGCCATGGGGACAGTTTATTCAATTGACGCGGGCGTCGTTCGGATAAACCTGTCGCCAGTCGTTCCTCATGCTGACGATGACCCAGCCGCGCTTCGACGCTTCGTCCAGCCCGCGCGCGAGCCGGCCGATACTGGCATCCCGGTCGTAGGCCCACTCGCGCTGCGCATCGTCATGATGCAGGATCAGGCCCAGCCGTGCACCGGGACCGGATGTCGTCCATTCCAGCATCTCGAAGTCGCCGTCGGAATTGCCGAACGCCAGCACCGGACGGCGACCGATGAACTTGTGGATGCCGACCGGCTTGCCGGCCTTGTCATCGATGAAGTCCACTTCGGGCAATCGCACGATCACCGGACGGCCGCCGCGAACTTCGTATCTGGCGCGAATACCGGAACCGACCACCTGCTCCGGCGGGATGCCGTAGGCTTCCTCGGCGAACGCCCGCAGGAACTCCACACCGCCGCCGGAGACGATGAAGGTCCTGAACCCGTTCGCACGCAGGTAGGCGAGCAGCTCCAGCATCGGCTGGTACACCATGTCCGTGTAGCGGCGCCCGGTCTTCGGGTGCCGCGCCGTGGCGAGCCATTGCCTTGCGACCGCCGCGAACTCCTCGCTCGTCATGCCAGCGTGGGTCGCCATCACGATCTCGAGGATCGCGTGCTCGCCACCGGCAAGTGCAGCCCTCAGGTCACCCTTCAGCAGGGACGCGAAGGGCTCCTGCGCCTTCCACTCAGGATGTTGCGGCGCGAGTGCCTTCACCCGATCGAGCGCGAAGGCAAGCTGGAAGTACACCGGCTGCTCGGCCCACAGCGTGCCGTCGTTGTCGAAGGTGGCGATCCGCTCCGGGGCCGGGACGAAGTCGGGCGAGCCTGGCTGCGTAATGCGCTCGACGAAGGCGACGATGGCCTTCCTGGACGCCGTGTCGCTCCACGACGGCAGGGCCTCCACCGCGTGGCTGGAGGCGCTGACGATCGCGAGGGCGAGGGCGCCGAGCGCCCGGAGAAGGTGTGCTGGCACGATGGGCCCCTCACTCAGCAAACGGGCGGCCCCCCCCTCCGGAGCGAGCGGCCGGACGATCCATTCACTCACCGCCCGCGGTCATCGCCCCGATCTGCCTCTCCAGCGACGCCAGACTCCAGTCTCCTGGCGCCTGGCTGGGCGGGTATTCCTTGAGCGTTGTCAGAAATCGGCTGGCAACCACCTGCATGGGCCCGAGCAGGTAGGCCCGGTCGATGTACCAGTCCTCGTAGGTGTTGGAGCCGATCTTGGCCTTCTCGAAGGGATCGCGGCGCAGGTTGTAGAGATCGGGCGTACGCAGGGCAACGAACGGCTCCTTCCAGATCTGAAGCCGGTCGGCGCGATTCTCGAGATACACCGCCTTCCAGTCGCCGACCCGGATGCAGGCAACGTGGCCGCCGTCATCCACGTAGATGAACTCCTTGCGGGGCGATTCCTGCGCCTTGCCAGTGAGGTAGTCGAGCTGGTTGTAGCCATCGAGGTAGTTCTTGTACTTGCGGCCGTTCAGCGTCACGCCGGCCCTGAGCTGTTCCACGATCTTGTCGTTGCCAGCGGCAGCCGCAAAAGTGGGGAGCCAGTCCTCGTGGGAGACGATGCCGTTCAGCGTTGCGCCGGCAAGCCATTTTCCCGGCCAGCGGACGAAGGCCGGCACGCGATAGGCCCCTTCCCAGTTCGAATTCTTCTCGCCATGGAAGGGCGTGGTGGCGGCATCGGGCCAGGTGTTGAAATGCGGGCCATTGTCGGTGGAATACATCACGATGGTGTCGTTCGCCAGACCGAGGTCGTCCAGCAGCTTCAGCAGCTCGCCCACATGGCGGTCGTGCTCGACCATGCCATCGTGGTACTCGTCACCGCTGGGTCCCGAAATGCCTTTGTGCGCCTCGCTGACGTGCGTGCGAAAGTGCATGCGCGTGGCATTCCACCAGACGAAGAAGGGCTTGCCCGCATCATGCTGGCGCTGGATGAATTCCTTTGCGACGGCCATGGTCTCGTCGTCGACGGTCTCCATGCGCCTTTTCGTCAGCGGACCGGTGTCCTCGATCCTCTGCCCACCCTTGCCGTCCGACCAGGCATGAATCACGCCCCGCGGGCCGAACTGCTCGCGAAAGGTCTTGCCGTTGGCAAGCTTCAGATTGGCGGGATAGTCACGGTTCTCCGGCTCCTCCTCGGCGTTGAGGTGGTAGAGATTGCCGAAGAACTCGTCAAAGCCGTGCATCGTCGGCAAATGCTCGTCGCGGTCACCCTGGTGGTTCTTGCCGAACTGGCCCGTGGCGTAGCCGAGACTCTTCATGACCGTCGCCATGGTCACGTCGGCCTTCTGCCAGCCTTCGTTCGCAGCGGGCATGCCGACCTTGGTCATGCCGGTGCGCACCGGGACGCTGCCAGTGATGAACGCCGCGCGGCCGGCGGTGCAGCTCTGCTGGCCGTAGTAGTCGGTGAAGGCAACGCCTTCCTTCGCGATGCGGTCGATGTTGGGCGTCCGGTAGCCCATCATGCCGCGGTTGTTGTGGCTGATGTTCCAGGTGCCGATATCGTCGACCCAGATGACGAGGATGTTCGGCTTCTGCTGGGCGCTGGCCGCCCCGGCGACAAATGTACCCAGCACGAACCATGCGACGCTGCGCATGACGACCCGCAATTGCCTGACGAACTGCCCGCGTTGACTGGTCATGGTGCTGGTCCCCTTCTGGTTCTTGGTCTGTGCCCCGGCCGGGCCACTCGACGTACGTCCACGAGCAACCGGGCCGCCATGCATCGGTACGGGAGAGTGTGCCGAACGCTCGTCCATGCCTCCAATGCATTTTGCTGATCAGTTCTATATGATTTTGTAATGTCACTGGACATGAAGTCACTGCGCCAGGTCATGGCACTGGCCACGCACCGCAACTTCAGCCGCGCCGCTGCCGCGCTGCACGTGAGCCAGCCAGCCCTGTCGCGCAGCCTGATGACGCTGGAACAGAATCTCGGCGTGCGCCTCTTCGACCGTAGCCGACGCGGTGTCACGCCGACGAGTTTCGGCCAGGTCCTGATCGACCGCGGTGGCCGGCTGATGGCGTCCCTCGACGACATTCGCGGAGAACTCGACCGGATGCGCGGCCTGGAGAGTGGTTCCCTGACGGTCGGTGCGGGACTGTATCCGGCCGAGATGTCCGTCGGCACCGCCATCGGCCGCCTGACTTCACGACACCCGGGCCTGCGCATTTCGCTGCGGGCTGCGCCCTGGCGTGACATCGTGGAAAGCATCGTCGCCCAGGAGATCGAAATCGCCGTGGTCGATGTGAGCGCGCTGCCGGCGAACTCGCCACTCGGCATTGATCGGCTGCCATGCCACGAAGCCCTGTTCGTGTGCCGCCCGGGTCACCCACTCCTGCGCGAATCGCTCCTGTCGGTGGCGAAGATATTCAGCTATCCATTCGTCGGCCCGACGCTCCCGCCGCGGATATCGGCTCCGCTCGGCAGCGTGGCCGATCGGTTCGGGTGCGATCCGTCGACGGGGGACCTCGTTCCGCCGCTGCACGTCGAGTCCATCGCGCTCGCCAGGCACATCGTGACGTCGTGCGATGCCATCGCGGCGCTGCCGCGCGTCCTCATGGCCGGAGATCTGGCGGCGGGCAAGCTGGCGGCGCTGCCCTGGCGGCCGGCCTGGCTGCACACGAACTATGGTTTCGTGTACCGGCGTGATCGGGATCTGTCGCCCGTAGCGAGGGCCTTCGTCGCCGAAGTCTCGGAGATCGAGACGGCACTGGCCGCAGCACCAGCGGCCAGCAGGGGCCTGCGGCCCCGTGGCAGCGGGGTGCCTGTCCGGCGGAAGGCCCGACAACAGGCAGGCGTTCCCCGATGATGCCATGGCCCGCGCCCCTGCCGCTGGCGGCCGCTGCCATCGCTCTGGCCGTGGTCACACTCCCTGCCGGCTGCAACAGCCCGTCAGGGCCGATAACGTCGCCGGAATTCGCCGGATCAGCGACCTGCGCTTCCTGTCACCCCGGAGAACATGCCGCATGGTCGGCCTCGCAGCACGCACTCGCCATGCAGGAGGCCGGTGACACCACCGTCCTCGGGCAGTTCGACGACTCGACCCTGACGGCAGCGGGCGTGACGTCGCGCTTCCGGCGCAGCGACGGGCGGTATGTCGTGAACACCGACGGTTCCGATGGCCGCCCTGCGGACTTCGACGTGAAATTCACTTTCGGTGTCCATCCGCTCCAGCAGTACCTGATACCGCTGCCTGGCGGCCGCCTGCAGGCGCTCAGCCTCGCCTGGGACTCGCGACCATCCCACCAGGGCGGTCAGCGCTGGTTCCATCTGTATCCGGACCAGGAACTGAAAGCCGGGAATCCGCTGCACTGGACCGGCATCGATCAGAACTGGAACTACCAGTGCGCGGACTGTCACTCGACCAACGTCCGCAAGAACTTCGACCCGGCACAGAACGCCTACCGCACCACGTGGTCGGAGATCAGCGTCGGCTGCGAGGCCTGCCATGGACCGGCGTCGAATCACCTCACCTGGGCGACGAAGGGCGATGGCTGGCGCGCTTTGCGCAACACCCGCGGCCTGGTCATCGCGCTCGACGAGCGCCGGGGCATCACGTGGAAGACTGGGCCTGGCCCGACAGCGATGCGCTCGACACCGCGCCCGGGCTCGCGCGAGATCGGGACCTGCGCCCGGTGCCACGCGCGGCGCGGGCAGTTTGCCGACGCGGTGCATGCCGGTGACAACTGGCTCGACGCGTTCCGCCCGGCCCTGCTGGAACCCGACCTCTATCATCCCGACGGGCAGCAACGCGAGGAGGTCTTCACCTGGGGCTCGTTCCTGCAGAGTCGCATGCATGCCGCCGGGGTCACCTGCGCGGATTGCCACGAACCGCACTCGCAACGCCTGCGTGCCCCCGGCAATGCGGTATGCGCCCAGTGCCACGCGCCCGCGGCCTTCGATGTCCCGGCGCATCACCACCACGAGCCCGGTTCGCGCGGCGCCGCGTGTACCGCCTGCCACATGCCAGCGACGAACTACATGGTCGTCGACCCGCGCCACGACCACTCCCTGCGCATCCCCCGGCCGGACCTGGGCGTCACGCTCGGCACGCCGGACGCGTGCAGCAGTTGTCACGCGGAGCAGGGCCCGCAGTGGGCCGCGGATGCGTTGCGTCGCTGGTATCCGCAGGGCAAGCCCGGCTTCCAGACCTTCGCGGGGACCTTTGCCGCCGCCCGTCAGGGCGATCCTGCGGTCGCCGGGGATCTGGCCTCGCTCGTGGACGACACCGCCCAGCCGGCGATCGTGCGCGCCAGCGCCCTCGCGCACGGCACCCGCATCGGCAGTTCGCCTGCCCTGCAGGCGGCAACGACCGAGGCGCTCGAGGATCCCGACGCCCTGGTCCGGGCCGCGGCGGCCGAGGCGCTGCAAACCGCAGATCCGGCGTGGCGGGCCGAACACCTGCCCGCCCTGCTCGACGATCCGGTACGACTGGTCCGCATGGCCGCGGACCGTGCGCTGGCCGGGGACCCGGAAACGCGGCTCGTGGGCGACCAGTCCACGCAGTTCGCTGCCGCCCTCGCCGAATGGACGGCCGCCCAGCGCTTCAACGCCGACCGCCCGGAAGCGCACCTCAATCTCGGTGCACTGCAATTCGCCCGGGGTGATGCCGCCGGAGCAATCACGGCATTCCGGAACGCGCTGGCCATTGACCCGACGTTCATCCCTGCGGCCGTGAATCTCTCCGACGTGCAACGCGCTGCCGGCGACGAACGCGGTGCCGAACAGACGCTGCGCGAAGTGCTCGCGCGCGACGACAGCGCCGCACCGGCGCATCACGCGCTCGGCCTGTCGCTGGTGCGCCAGGGACGGATGCACGAGGCGCTGGCAGCGCTGCAACGGGCGCACGAGATCGAGCGGGCCAATGCGCGTTTCGCCTACGTCTACGCCATCGCCCGCCACGACACGGGAGACCGCACCGGCGCCATCGACACGTTGCGCGCAGCCCGGCGCCTGGCACCTTACGACCGCGACATCGACGCAGCCCTCGCAGGCTACGAAGCCGAGTGAACGCCGCCGGCGTCTGCGGTCTCCCGGTCGTCAGAACCGCCAGGTCAGGCCGACCGCCGGCCCGCCCTGGGCGACGTCCCAGCGAAAGTGCCCGTCGCCCGTGCCGTCGTCGTAGTCCACGTCGATGTGACGGTAGCCGACCAGAAGGCTCGCCCGGGGCGTCATTGCCCACGCCCCGTAGACCGTCACGTGCCAGGTGAAGTCGCTGCCGACCGAGAAGCCGCCGACATCGCCGCGGGCCACCAGGGTCCAGCGCTTGCCGAGAGGTTGCTCGGAGCGCAGGCCTACGACCGGGTCCAGCCAGTTCTCAGTCTCGCTGGCCGTCAGCGTCTGTCCGAGCAGGCCACCGCCGAAGACGTTCAATTCTGAGTCGAGCTGCCAATAGCGCAGACCGCCATAGACATCCAGGCGCTCGGCCACAGCATAGGACAGGTCCAGTTCGGTCATGAGCTGGTCACCCTCGACTTTGATGCGCGTGCGGCCAAAGAGACCTCGGCCATCGTCCTGCTGCTCGAGCGCCATGTAGATGACGTCCCCGACGACAGCCCAGCGACCGCGCTCGCCGCGATACGAGAGCATGGCGCCGAATTCGAGATTTGCCAGAATGTCGTCGAAGCCGACATCCACGCTGGTATCGAGGCTGCCAATGGATGCCTCGCCATCGATCGAGGCGCCGATCATGTAGATCGTAGCCTCATGCCGCCAGACGTCGTCCGCCACAGCCGTTCCGCTGCAGGTGGCTGCGGTCACCAGGACCATGGCCAATATCGATCGGGCACCCGGGTTGATCATGGTTTCTCGCCATCCTTCCAAGAGCAGGCGGGACAGTCCACTCAGCGGATCTCGTCGAAGATCGAGCCTTCGGCGATCGGGCGGCCGACGGCGAACTGCAGCTGCCACTCGCTGTTGTCGACGATGCCGAGCGAGATGATGAACGGCCCGATCGGCGTGCGCCCGCCGAGCGAGCCGGCGATGCCGTAGAGCGTGCCATCGTCGACCACGGCGGCATCGATGCGCTCGCCCATGCGCCCGGCCTGCAGGCGCAACCCGGCGTAGACCGCCTGGCCGAACAGCGACTGGATGTCGGCCAGCTTCCAGAGATAACTGGTGCCGACATACCAGTAGTCGTCACCGCGCAGCTCGCCGCGCTGCAGGCCCGGGAAGGTGCGGATGCCGCCGAGCTGGAACTCCTGGTTGGCCGGCAATTCGCCGTCGAGTTCGGCACCGCCGCCCGCGAGCAGGCTCAGCGCATCGCCACGCCAGGGGAAGGACTTCACCAGCACGCCTTCGACGAGGTCGTAGTCCTGCTCGCCACCGAGCCAGGAGCCGGAGTGCACGTAGCGCACGTTGAGCAGCGTGCCACGCGTCGGCAGGCCGACGGCATCGCGCGTGTCGTAGAGCAGCCTGACGATGGCGCTCGAATCACCCTCGTCGTCTGTTTCTGGCAGGAAGGGCGGGCCGGTGTCGACCGTGGCGCTGACCAGGCCCGATCGCAAGCCGGCCCGCAACTGCGCCCGGGTGCCGAAATTGACACCCGCATCGATCTGGCCGTATGCCTCGCGCAGTTCGTAGCGTGCCACCCGGTCACTGTCGAGGTAGATGTCCTCGAGGTCACGCTCGAACCGCGCCATGGGCTGGACGAAGAAACGCTGGCGGACATCCAGCGGCTGGTAGAAATCCGTTGCGACGAGCGTCTGCTGGCCGAGCTGCAGCGTGTTGTGCCACTCCCCGCCCCGCGGATTCATCCAGGTGCGCTCGTGATCGGCTCGCAGCAGCGCCTGCAGCGTGCCGTTGCCGTTGGCGGCCAGGCCCAGGTCGAAGCGGACGAAATCCGGACCCCAGCTCTTTTCCACGGCGCGGATCTCCAGCGTGCGCGCTTCGCGCGGACCGGTGAAGCGATACTCCACGCGCTCGAAGTCGCCAAGCGCGAAGATCCGGCCCGTGTCTTCCGTGACCTGCGCCGGGGTCACCTCGGCCCCGGAGCGAACCTGGCGCAACTGGGCGCGGACGTACTCGGGGTTCACGCGCCCGAGCCCGGTGATTTCCACCGCGGCCAGCCGAATCGTGGTGCCATCACCCTGCGTCACGGCCTGTCGCCAAGCCTGGTAGGCGGGCGCAGGCACCGCGTAGCGGCGCAACTGCTCGCGCATGCCCTCGGCCGCGGCGCGGCCGAGCGGAATCGCCTCGGGCACCCGGTCGAAGTCCGCCGAGCCGATGTCGCCCATGGGCACGACGATGCCGACGTCACGCTCACCGAGCGTGGCGATCTGCGCCTTCTGGTTGGCGTCGATCATGACGTCGAGCGAGCGGCTGGCGAGCGCCACCGCCGAATCCAGGTCCCCGGCCTGCGGCGGTGGGGAAGCAAGCCACACCGCGATCACCACGTCGGCGCACAGCCCCCGGGCGATGTCCACCGGCAGGTTGCGCATCATGCCGCCATCAGACAGCACCTGGCCGTCGACGACCACCGGCGCGAAGGCGCCGGGCACGGCCATGCTGGCGCGCATGGCGACCGAGAGGTCGCCGCGATCGAGCACTACCATCTCGCCGGCCAGCATGTCGGTGGCGACGGCGCGGAACGGGATCGGCAGGCGGTCGAAGTCGCGCGTGAAGCGGGCGTCGGAGACGAGGCCGCGGATCACGTCCTCGATGTCCTGCGACTTCAGCAACCCGCCGGGCACCGTCAGGCTGCCGGCCCTGATACCCAGCTCCAGGTTGTTGGTGTAGGTGAGGCCGGCGAGCTTGCGGTGGATCGGCGTGCGATCGCGCAGGCCCTCGGTGCCCACCGTGCGGGTCCAGTCGATGCCGAGCACGGCCCGCTCGATGTCCTCCGCCGGCATGCCGGAGGCGAAAGTGCCGCCGATGAGCGCCCCCATGCTGGTGCCGGCGATGCAGTCGACCGGCACGCGCAACTCGTCGAGCACCCGCAGCACACCGATGTGGGCCGCACCCTTGGCGCCGCCGCCGCCGAGCACAAGCCCGATACGCGGGCGTTCGCGCACCGTGGGTGAAGGTTCCTCCGCGGACGCCGCCGGCAACGGCAGCGCCATCAGGACGCACAACGACAACGCGAGCGCCCGTTCCCCTGCCATCCCGGCCTGGCCGGAATTCACGGTGCGGGTTCCCCCGCCGGCGGTGGCGTGTCCACCCAGGCCTGCAGCAGACGCCAGGAGACGGCGAGCACCACCGGCCCGACGAAGATGCCGAGCACGCCGAGCGTGAGCAGCCCGCCGATCACACCGGCGAAGATGAGCAGCAACGACAGATCGGCGCCGCGCTTGATGAGGAGCGGCCGGATGACGTTGTCGACGGTGCTGACGGCGAGCGTCCACACCAGCAGGAAGATTGCCATCCCCATGCTGCCGGACGTGTAGGCCCAGACGACTGCCGGCAACAGCACGATGAGGACCGGCAGCTGCGCCACCGTGAGCACGAAGGCAGTGGCCGTCAGCAGGCCCGTGAAGGGCACACCGGCAATCGCCAGGCCGATGCCGGCCAGTGCCGACTGGATGAGCGCCGTGCCCACCACGCCGAGCGCCACGCCGCGGATGGTCCGGGCAGCGAGCTGCACGGCACCGGCACCGCGCTCGCCGGCGATGCGGGTCGCGAAGTGCTTGGCAAACCGGCCGATGCGCTCGCCGTCGGCGTAGCAGATGGCCGCGACGACGACCGTGAGCAGGAACTGGACCAACACGTAGCCGAGCGTGCCGACCTGCTCGAGCAGCCAGCCGACGATCTCCTCGGCGTAAGGCCGGGCGTGTGCGAGAAGTTCCTGGTTGCTGAGGGCCCCGAACTGCTGCCAGGCGCCGGTGAGCGGCTCGCCAGCCAGCGGGACGCCCACCAGCCAGTCCGGCGGCGGCGGCACCCGGATTTCTGCCAGCATCCCGGCCCAGCCGGCCAGCGTTTCCGCGTTGGTCGCGATCGTGCCGACCACCATGGTCACCGGCAGCACCAGCATGAGCAGCAGGACGAGCGTCATCACCGCCACGGCCAACGATCGCCTGCCGGCCAGCCTCGCCTGCAGCCGCAGCAGCAGCGGCCAGGTTGCGACCACGATCATCACCGCCCACAGCATCGGCGCGAGAAAGGGACGCAGGATCCACAGCGACGATGCCAGCAGGCCGGCCATGAACAGCACGGCGAACACGGTGCGGCCGATATCGGTCTTCGGTTCGGTCATTGCGGGTCGTGCGGCGGCGGTTCGCGCGATCTTACCACCGGCCCGGTGCCGCTCCCGCAGCCTGGCATGACAACCTGCCGTAACGGCACGTACACTGGGTTTCCCACCAACCGCAACCGCAGGACCATTCCATGAACAAGACAGCCGCCCTCATGCTCAGCGCGCTGCTCCTGCCGCTCGGCGCCGGCGCCCAGGTCAACCCGGCGTTCGCCGAACTCACCGAAGCCACCGAGCAGGCGCGCACGCTGGTGCAGACCGAGCGCAAGCTGATCATCGGCCAGGGCCTTGCTCTCACCGCCGATGAGAGCAATGCCTTCTGGCCCGTCTATGACGAGTATGCGGCGAAGATGAAGGTCGTCGGCGATCTGCGCGTCAAGGTCATCACCGACTACGCCGCAAACTACGACAACCTGACCGACGAGACCGCGAAGCACCTGATCGCCGACGGCCTGAAGTTCCAGGAACAAGCGCTGAAACTGCGCAAGAGCTACATCGGCAGATTCCGCAAGGTCCTGCCCGAGGTGAAACTCGCACGCTTCCTGCAACTCGAGAACAAGCTCGACGCCATCACGAATTTCGCACTGGCACGCCGGATCCCGCTGATCCCGCAGACCAGACAGCCGCTGCCCCAGCCGCAGTGAGCCCTGCGCACGCGGCATGGGCGACCTGCGGGCGCCCGGAAGCGGCGCTGCCATTCCGGCACCGCCTGGCGATCACGTTCATCCTGGCGATCGCCATGCTCGTGCCGTCACACGCCTCGTCAGCCGCGGCACCGCCTGGCGACTGGGGAACCGTGCAGTTGCTCGAACGTGTCATCGCGCCCGGCGAGAAGCGCAAGTTCAGCTACCAGCTGAGCCGCACGTTCGAAGGCTCGTTCCTTGACACCGCGGTTTTCGTCGCGCGCGGCGCGCGTTCCGGTCCGACGCTGTGCGTCACGGCACTGATCCACGGCGACGAGCGCAACGGCTTCGAGATCGCGCGCCAGGTGTTCGCCGCAACGGACCCGGCGCTGCTCGCCGGCACGCTGATCGCACTGCCGGCGGCCAATGTCCACGGCTTTCGCACCGGCAGCCGCTACATGCCGGACCGGCGCGACCTGAACCGCGCGTTCCCCGGCTCCACCGGCACCAGCAACACGGCGCTGATCGCCGCCATCGTCTTCGGCACGCTGCGCGAGCAGTGCACGGCACTGGTGGACCTTCACACCGGCTCCTTCGAGCGCGCGAACCTGCCGCAGGTGCGCGTGGATCTCGCCCGGCCCGAAGCGCTGGACCTCGCGCGCCACTTCGGGGCTGCCGTGGTGATCGGCGGCGCCGGGCCGCAGGGCAGCCTGCGCCGCGAGATGATGGATGCCGGCATCCCGGCCATCATCTACGAGGCCGGTCTGCCCATGCGCTTCGAACCGCAGGAGATCGCCGCCGGCGTCCAGGGCATCCGCAACGTGATGATCCGGCTCGGCATGACCGCCGGGCAGGCCACGGCGCCGACACCGCCGGCACGCATCTTCAGCCGCTCGGGCTGGGTCCGCGTGCCGGTCGGCCAGGGTGGCGTGTTCTACCCGGTGCGGGGGCTCGGCGAGGACATCCGTACCGGCGAGATCATCGCCCGGATCCACGAACCGTTCACCGACGAACGCTTCGACGTGCCCTCGTCACGTGACGGCTTCATCGTCGGCGCCGCGGTCCCGCAGGTGGTGTTCTCGGGCTACGCGCTCGTGCACATCGCCCAGCCCTAGCCGCGCGGGGTCATGCGGTAGAGCAGGTCGGCGAGCTCGTAGCAGATCACGATCTCGCGCTGTTCGGGCTGCCACGCCGCCTCGGGCCGGCCGCAGCGACGCATCACGACAGTGGCCGGGCGCGGCAGGCGGAAGAGTTCGCCGATGCGCGCCACGACAGCCTCTGCGAGTCCGACGCGCCGCATTTCGGCAACGACACGCTGCGCCGTGAGCGTGGGCGGCGCCTCGTAGCGGACCTCGAGGGTGGCGCCCGGTGGCTCGCCCGGCTTTCTCCCGTAGGTGCCGAGCAGCCAGGAGATCGCCCGATCGGCGCGTGCGAATTCCGCGGCGCAACCGGCCGCCCGCGCCGCCGGCATCCCGGAGCGTGCCGGCAGATCGGCATACGTGACCGGATCGGCGCCGTAGAGCAGGCAGGCGATCTGGAAGAAGCGCTGGATGGTCAGGGCATGCGAGTCCCAGTAGGGCACGGGTGCGCCCCGCTCGCTGCCCCGCTCCCAGGACAGGCGCTGCGCATCGGCGGCCGCGAGCAGGTAGGCACCGCGGCGCGTGTCGATGCCGCCCTCGCGACGTTGCGTGCGGATCAGCGCGCCAGCGGCGAGATGATCGGCGGCGTTTTCCTCCGGGCCGAGCACCGGCACCTCGAGTTCGCCGATGACGAGATGGGCCAGTTCGTGCACCAGCAGGAACTGCAGGTTGCCGAGCACGAAGACGGCGGTGCGCTCGTCGAGTGCTGCCGGCGCGGCCTGCGAACGGGCCGGCGGGCTCTCCGCCAGCAGCAGGCCCAGCAGGACGCCGCACAGGAGGGTGGGGTGTCGCATCGCTGCGCTCAGGATGCCGGTCAGCCTGCCGGGCCGAGGCCCGCGTCACGCGGTGTGGCGGTGTGCAGGTACGTGGTCGCCCGCTGCAGGCCCTGCTCGTACCAGATCCCGAGCGCGCGCACGGACTCGGCCAGCGCCTCGTCGATCAGCGCGCGCTCGTCGCGCCCGGGCGCGTGCAGCACGTGGCCGGCGACGGCGTCGCGGTCGCCCGGGTGGCCGACACCCAGACGCAGCCGCGGGAACTGCGGCCCGCAGTGGGCGATGATGTCACGCAGGCCGTTGTGGCCGCCGTGGCCACCACCGACCTTGAGGCGCGCGGCGCCCGGCGGCAGGTCGACCTCGTCGTGCACCACGAGGATGTCGTCGAGGGCGATCTGGTAGTAGTCCATCACGCGCCGTGCGCACTGGCCGCTCGCGTTCATGAACGTCGACGGCTTGACCAGCCGCAGCGTGCGCCCGGCGAAGGCGACCTGGCAGGTCGCACCCGACAGCCTGGCCTCGTCCCGGAAACGCTGCCCCCCCGCCTCGGCCAGCCGATCGACCAGCCAGAAACCGGCGTTGTGGCGATCGGCGGCATGCTTCGGCCCCGGATTGCCGAGACCGATGACGACGACGGGTGCACTGGTGGTGTTCATCCCGGAAGCGATCTTAGAAGCGGCTGCCTGAAAAACGAAAGCCGTGCGCAAGCACGGCTCTCGTCCGACAGGGGCGGCTCGCCGGGGCCACCGGCCCAGGCAGGCCCCGCCTTACTTCTTTTCCTTGCCACCCTTGGCCGGGGCCGCGGCCGCCTTGGCCGGCGCAGCGCCGGGCTTGGCAGCGCCGGACGCAGCAGCGGCGCCCTCGGCGGGTGCGGCAGCACCTTCGGCCGGAGCAGCGCCTTCGGCGATGGCGCCGGCGGCGGCCACCGGTTCCTCCACCTCTTCCTTGACGACGTGGATCGAGACGACCGGGCGGTCATGCTCTGCACCACCGGCGAGATCCGGGATCTCGACGCCCTCGGGCAGCTTGATGTCCGAGAGGTGCAGGTTGCGGTTCAGCTCGAGTTCGATGATGTCGAGCGTGAGGAACTCCGGCAGGTCCTTCGGCAGGCAGGAGATCTGCACCTCGGTCATGAGGTGCTGCACGACACCGCCGCCTTCCTTCACGCCGCGGGCGAGCGCCTCGTTGAGGAAGTGCAGCGGAACGGTCATGCGGATCTTCTCGTTCGCCAGGATGCGCTGCAGGTCGATGTGCACGACGGCGCGGCGCGCCGGGTGGACCTGGACGTCCTTGACGATTGCCTGCAGCGCTTCGCCGCCTACGTTCACGTCGAGAATGCTCGAGAAGAAGGCTTCCTGCGCAGCGTTGTGCATCACCTCGTTGTTGTCGAGCATCACGGGGGTGGGCGCCTTGCCGCCACCGTAGAGGATGCCGGGGACCTTGCCCGCACGACGCAGGCGGCGGCTCGCACCTTTCCCTGCACCGTCCCGGGGCTCGGCCGCCAGCGAAAATTTCTTGGCCATGGTCAGCTCCTGAAAGTCGTTGTTGATCAGGGTGTTCCGGAGCCTGCGACCGGCCGCCGGGCACCCCCGTTCGAGGGGCCGGCATGGTAGCCGATGCCGGGCGAAATTGCGACCAGAGCCCCGGCCTGGCGGTGGCCGGTGGCGCCCCGGCTCAGTCGACGTAGAGGGAGCTGACGGATTCGTCGAGAGAGATGCGGCGCATGGTCTCGCCGAGCAGTTCGGCCACCCCGAGCTGGCGGATGCGCGAGCAGGCTGCCGCCGCGGGTCCGAGCGGGATGGTATCGGTGACCACCAGCTCGTCGAGCGCCGAGGCACCGATGCGCTCGACCGCCTTGCCGGAGAGGATCGGGTGGGTGACGTAGGCGAGCACGCGCTCGGCACCGTGGTCCTTCAGCGCCTTCGCCGCCTGGCAGAGCGTACCGGCGGTATCGACCATGTCGTCGATGAGCACGCAGGTCTTGCCTTCCACCTCGCCGATGATGTTCATCACCTCGGAGACGTTCGGCTGCGGGCGGCGCTTGTCGATGATGGCGAGATCGGCGTTGTCGATGCGCTTGGCGAAGGCCCGGGCGCGGACCACGCCGCCGACGTCGGGCGAGACGACCACGAGGTTGCTGTACTTCTGCCGCCACAGGTCGCCGAGCAGCACGGGCGAGGAGTACACGTTGTCGACCGGGATGGAGAAGAAACCCTGGATCTGGTCGGCATGGAGATCCACCGTCAGCACCCGGTCGATCCCGGCTTCGCTGATCAGCCCGGCCACGAGCCGCGCCGTGATCGGCACGCGCGCAGCGCGGGTGCGCCGGTCCTGGCGCGAGTAGCCCATGTAGGGGATCACCGCGGTGATGCGCGCCGCCGAAGCGCGGCGCAGGGCATCGGCCATCACCAGCAGTTCCATCAGGTTGTCGTTGACCGGCGGGCAGGTGGACTGCACGACGTAGACGTCGCTGCCGCGCACGTTCTCCAGGATCTCGACGTTGATCTCGCCATCGGAGAAACGCCCCACCTGCGACTTGCCGAGCGGGAGCATCAGGTGGCGGGCGATGCGCTGCGCGAGACCCGCATTGGAGTTGCCCGCGAGGATCGCCATGTTCGGCAGCAGGTTGCGGGTCTCGGAATTCACTCGGGCCTCGGCTCCGTCTCCGCGGGCGCGGTGGCTGGGGTGGCAGGATTCGAACCTGCGAATGGCGGGATCAAAACCCGCTGCCTTACCGCTTGGCTACACCCCAATGGTGATCGGGACGTTCCCGCGCAACAGGCGCGCGTATTGTCGGGGCGCCTTCCGGGGCTGTCAAACGCACCGCCCTCCTCATAACTGCCAGCGGTCGACCACCACGCGCAACCGCGCCCGGGTGTTCTCGAGCACGATCCTGCCGGGCATGGCGAGGCCGGCCGTCTCGACGTAGCGCCCGTAGGTGACGGTCCAGCCGTTCTGCTCGAGCGCCGCCAGCCGCCCCTCCGCCGACCAGGTCTCGCGCGCCGTGGAACGCGGATCGGCGAGCGCGAGCAGCCAGTAGCGGGTACTGACCGCGGGGAATGACCAGCCGAGTTGCTCGGCGAGAAACTGCCCGGCGGCGTCCTCGCCGGTCCAGCGACGCGTGACCTCGCCGTCGCGGCTGCGGACGGTGAGCGATCGCGCGTCCCAGTCGATCTCCCAGGCACCGGTCCCGAAAGGGCCGCTCAGGTGGATGCGGCTGTGCTCGCCCTGCTGGCGCCACTCGAGGCTGCCCTGCCCGCCGCCGCCTTCGGCCTTGACCGCGAAGCGCCCGCGCAACGTCCAGTCGCCGATCGCGAGCAGCTCGGTGCGGCGCTGCTCCCAGTCGACGCTGCCGGCCGGTGCCGGTGAGCGCAGCGCACAACCAGGCAGGGTGAGGACCAGCAGGAGCATCGCGACCGCTCGGGCCCCGCGCATCCGGCTGACGACCGGCATCGCTGGCGCGGCGGCGGGCACCTAGTCCCCGAACCTCGCCATGGTGTCGAGCAGCGGCTGGCTCTGCGGCGATTTCTCCAGCGCGTCGGCCCAGAGCTGGCGGGCGGCGTCGCGCTCGCCCTGGCGCCACATGACCTCGCCGAGGTGGGCCGCGACTTCGGGATCCGGGAACAGCGTGTAGGCGAGCTGCAGGTAACTGTGTGCCTCGGCCAGCCGGTGCTGCCGGTAGAGCACCCAGCCGAAGCTGTCGACGATGGCCGCGTTGGTACTGTCGCGTTCGAACGCGCGGCGCACCAGGCGCCGGGCCTCGTCCTGACGCCGCGTACGGTTGGCGAGCGTGTAGCCATAGGCGTTGGCGGCGACCGCACTGTCCGGGAACAGGCGCACCGCCGCGGCCATGTCGGCCAGCGCCGCATCGAGCCGGTCCATTCGCTCGAGCAGTGCGCCACGGGCGAGCAGAACGTCGGCATCGTCCGGGCGGTGGCGCAGGATGCGGTCGAGCTCGGCGAGCGCCTCGTCATCGCGCTTCAGCCGCTGCAGCATCGCGGCCCGGCCGCGAGCCACGTCGAAGGCGAGTTCGGGATGGCGCGCGGCCACCCGGTCGAGGATCTGCAGGGCCGACTGCGAGTCGCCGCTCGCCTCGGCGATGCGTGCGATGGTCTCCTGCGCCGGCAGCAGGAATGGCCCCTCGCCGATGCGGCCGAGGAGCTTCAGCGCCTGGTCGAAACGCATCTCCCGGGCGGCGATCTCTGCCATGCGAAAGCGCGCCTCGTCGGCATACTCCTCGTCGTCGGCCAGGCTGTTGAATCCCTCCCAGGCCGCCTCCAGCGCACCGGTCTGCTGGCTCACCACGGCCTGCAGGCGGCGCACGCCAGGCTCGCGCCCGTAGCGCAGGGCGGCGGCTGCCAGATGCTCGAGCGCCTCGCCGGGCCGGTCGGCCGCGGCCAGCATGCCGGCAACCTCGAGATCGAGATCAAGCGAGGGTTGCGCCGCGGCCAGCTCCTGCAACTGCGCCACGGCGGCATCGCTTTCGCCGCGGGCGAGCAGCACGCGCGACAGCAGCACCCGGAGCTGCTCCGTGTCCCCGTCGCCCGCCGCCAGGATGTCGCGCACCGTGACCTCGGCGAGATCGAGATCCCCCGACCGCAGTGCCGCGGCGGCGATGGCCATGCCGAGCGCCGGAGAGGCCGGCGACGTCGCGGCGAGGCGCGTCAGCACGCGGGTGACGCCCTCGGCATTGCCTTCCGCCGCCAGTTCGTCAGCGAGGAGTTCGTAGTCGGCCTCCTCACGCCCTTCGGCCGGCCCGAGCGCCCGGGCCGCCTCGGCCGCGGCGCCGGCGATGTCGTTGCGTCGTACCAGCAGGCGCGCCAGCAGCAGCCGCGCTGCGGGCTCCGCCGGTTCGAGCTGCGCCCAGCGCCGCGCCGCCCGCAGTGCCGCGGCGTCGTAGCCGTGCTCGAACGCAAACCCTGCGGCCTGCCGACTCGCCTGCGGATCCGCGTCGCGTTCGGCCACGTTGAGAAATTCCTCGACCGCCACCGCGGTGGCGCCGCGGTCGGCGGCGATCTGGCCCATGATCTGGTGGTAATCGGCACCGGGGACCGGGGTGGGCTGTGGTTCGCCGGCGGCCGGTCCCTGACGGGACGCGCAGCCGGCCGCGAGCACCACCCAGGCGATGCAGACCCCGGTGGTGCGTACATTCATATGAGCCCCACTCATATGAGTAATAATACCGGCCTTTTGCGGCGCACGTCGGCGCGGCGCACCGCGCGACGCGAACCACCCGGCCCGGTGCCGAACCGTGATGCAGAAGAGCCTCCTCGACAAACTGGAACACATGGCCGGCCGGTTCGATGAACTCGCCGCCCTGCTCGCCGATCCGGTCGTCCTCGGCGAGCAGTCGCGCTTTCGCGAGCTGTCGAAGGAGTACGCGCAGCTGCAACCCGTGGTCAGACTGCACGCCGCCTGGCGGGCCGCCGAGGCCGACCGCGCCGCGGCCGCCGACATGCAGGAGGATGCCGATCCGCAACTGCGCGCACTCGGCCAGGAGGAGGCCCGGGCGGTGACGGCGCGCCTGGAGGCGCTCGAGCAGCGCATCCGCCAGGAGCTGGTGCCGAAGGATCCGCACGATCGCAGCAACATCTTTCTCGAGATCCGCGCCGCAGCCGGCGGTGACGAAGCGGCGCTGTTCGCCGGGGACCTGTTCCGCATGTACGGCCGCTACGCCGAGGCGCAGGGCTGGAAGGTCGAGATGCTGAGCAGCAGCGCCGGGGAGAAGGGCGGCTTCAAGGAAGTGATCAGCCGCATCATTGGCGAAGGCGCCTACTCCCGCCTCAAGTACGAATCCGGAGCGCACCGCGTGCAGCGCGTGCCGGAGACCGAGGCCCAGGGACGCATCCACACCTCGACCTGCACCGTGGCGGTGCTGCCCGAGATCGAAGCCGTCGACGAGATCAGGATCAACCCGGCCGAGATCCGCGAAGACACGTTCCGCTCCTCCGGTGCCGGCGGCCAGCACGTCAACAAGACGGACTCCGCCATCCGGCTCACGCACCTGCCGACCGGCCTCGTTGTGGAGTGCCAGGACGAGCGCTCGCAGCACAAGAACCGCGCGCGGGCCCGCGCGCTCCTGGCCGCGAAGCTGCTCGACATGGAGCGGCAGAAGCAGCAGCGCGAACAGGCCGCGCACCGGAAAAGCCTGGTCGGAACCGGAGACCGCTCCGAGCGCATCCGGACCTACAACTTCCCGCAGGGCCGGCTCACGGACCACCGCATCGGCCTGACCCTGTACCAGCTCACCGACATCATCGAGGGCGACCTCGACCCGGTCATCCGCCCGCTCATGCAGGAGGACCAGGCCGAGCAGCTCGCCTCGCTCGAGAACGCGAACGCCTGAGGAACATCGCCGCCGGCCGCGGCGGCAACGTCAGCCGAGCGCCTGCGCCAGGTCCGCGATCAGGTCGCCGGCATCCTCGATGCCGACCGACAGGCGCACCAGATCCTCGCCGATGCCCGCGGCGCGACGCGCTTCGGGCGGCATGGCGCTGTGACTCATGGTTGCCGGGTAACCGGCGAGGCTCTCCACGCCGCCGAGGCTCTCGGCAAGCGTGAACACCTGCAGGCGGCCGAGGAACTCACGCGCGGCCGGCGCGCCGCCGGCGATCCCGAACGACAGCATGCCGCCGAAGCCGCTCATCTGTCGCCGGGCGAGAGCGTGCTGCGGGTGCGACGCCAGCCCGGGGTAGTTCACGGCGTGCACGCGCGGGTGACCGGCGAGGAAGTCGGCCACGGCCTGCGCGTTCGCCGCGTGGCGTTCCATCCGCAGCGCCAGCGTCTTGATCCCCCGCAACATGAGGTAGCTGTCGAACGGGCCCGCCACGCCGCCCGCCATGCTGCGCAGGAGCTGCAGCCGCTCGCCGAGCCCGGCCGAGGCAGTGACCAGGAAGCCACCGAGCACGTCGGAGTGACCGCCGAGGTACTTCGTCGCCGAGTGCATGACGACGTCGCAGCCAACCTCCAGCGGCCGCTGGAACATGGGCGTGGCGAAGGTGTTGTCCACCACGGTGAGCAGCCCGTGCCGGCGGGCGAGCGCCACGGCGCCAGCGAGATCCTGGATGCGCAGCAGCGGATTGGTGGGCGTCTCCAGCCACAGCATGCGGGTTTGCGGGCGGATGGCGCGCTCGATGGCGGCGAGGTCGCAGCAGTCGACGAACGACACCTGCAGGCCGGCGCTGCGCGGGCGCACTTCGGAGAGGATGCGGAAGGTGCCACCGTAGCCGTCGAACGGCGCGATCAGGTGGGCGCCGGCGTCGAGCAGTTCCAGCACGGTCGCCGTGGCGGCCATGCCCGAGGCGAAGGCGAACGCGCGGCTGCCGCCCTCGAGGCCGGCGAGACAGCGCTCGAGCGCATCGCGCGTCGGGTTGGCAGTGCGGGTGTAGACGTAGCCCTGGTGCTGGCCGACGGCCTCCTGCGCGTAGGTCACGCTGGTGTGGATCGGCGGCATGACAGCGCCCGTGGCCGGGTCCCGGGTGTCACCGGCGTGGATGCAGCAGGTCGCAAAGGCCGGTTTTCGTGAGGTGGGCTCCATGGGACAATCATTCCTGCATGGTCGCCGAAACACAATCCGGACCGCCGGCGCAAGCCGCCGCCGTCGAGGCCCTGCTGCGCGCCGGAGTCCGGCTGCTCGATGGAACCAGCGCCTCGTCGCGCCTCGATGCCGAACTGCTGCTGGCCTTCACGCTCGGCTGGACCCGTACCGCCCTGTTCGCGCGGCGCGAAGTGACCGTCGAGGCCGCCGCTGCAGGCCGCTACCTCACTGCACTCCACGCCCGTCGCGGCGGCCGGCCCGTGGCGCAGATCATCGGCTGGCGCGAGTTCTGGTCGCTCGAATTCGAGGTGACGCCCGACGTGCTGACACCGCGGCCGGAGACCGAATTGCTGGTGGAGATGGCTTTGCGGCGCCTGCCCGCCGGCGGGCGCGTGCTCGATCTCGGCACCGGCACCGGTGCGGTCGCGCTCGCCGTGGCGAGCGAGCGGCCCGAGGCCGGGATCCTCGCCACCGATCGCAGCGCCGCGGCCCTGGCGATCGCCCGGCGCAACGCGGCGCGGCTCGGACTGGAGCGCGTGCGCTTCGCCGCCGGCGACTGGTTTGCCGCGGCCGGCGACGGCCTGGTCGATGTCGTGGTGTCCAATCCACCCTACGTCGCCGACGGGGAACTCGCCGCTGCCGGGCCGGAACTCGCCTTCGAGCCCCGTGAAGCGCTCGCGGCCGGGCCTGACGGGCTCGACGCCATCCGCCACATCGTCGCCGCTGCCGGCGACCACCTGGCACCAGGCGGCTGGCTGCTGCTCGAGCACGGTGCCACCCAGGGCGAAGCGACCCGCGGCCTGCTCGCGGCCGCTGGCTTCGGCCACGTCACCACGTCGCGGGACCTCGCCGGCCTGCCGCGCGTGACCGAAGGCCAGCGACGGACCAGCCGCATGCATTCGACATCGACGACCACGGAGGAGCGCACATGCCCCATCGATTCCTGATCCTGGCCACGGCCCTGCTCGTCGCCGGTTGCACGCAGGAAGCCCAGAACCAGATCGGCCGTGGCATCCAGAACTGGACCGGCACCGACGGTGTCCTCGAGATCTACGCCGCCGAGACGCTGGTCCGGCGCTTCCTCAGGATCGACAAGCTGAGCACCGCGATCGGCACGAGCGACGACGCGGCGCGCTCCTACCGCTACGGCTACGGCGTGCTCGACGAGAACCTGAACGGGGTGGTGGACGACGGCGAAGCGAAGGTCTACTTCGAAGTCGGCGGCTTTGCCACCTATGTCTTCTACGAGGACCCCGACTGATGCGAGCCCTGATGACCGCGACGCTGGCGCTGCTGCTCGGTGCAGGGCAGTCCGCCTGGAGCGGGGAGTGCCGCCAGGCGCTGCGTCCCCTCCTCCTCACCCCGACGCCGCCGGCTGCGGCACTCGCCGAGGTGCGTGTCCTGTGCCGCAGCGAAGCCGACGCCGGTGATGCCGACGCTCTCTACCAGTTGGCGTTGTTCCACCTCGGCCTCGGCGGTGAATGGCAGCCGGAGGCTGCGATACCAATGATCCGTGAAGCGGCGGCAGCCGGGGTACCGGAAGCGCAATACTGGCTCGCCTGGCAGCATGAATCGGGCGAGCTGCTGGCGCACGACGATGTCGCGGCGGTCGACTGGTACCGGCGTGCCGCCAACGCCAATCACCGCCTGGCCAATGCACGTCTGGCGCAGGCCCATGCCAAGGGTGAACTCGGGCTCGCCGCCGATGCGCTGCAGGCTGCAGAGTTCCGCGCCCGGGAAGCCCGCTGCCTGCGTCGCGAGCAGGAAAGCGCAGGTCGCTGATCGGCCGGCTGGCATGGCAGGCGCGCCGGCCCGAGGGCGGGTCGGGCGGAAAATGCGCCGGCGCCGGGCGGCTTGCGGTTGTCAGGTTGCCGCAGCCACCGGACGCCGGCGAACTGGGGATCACCCTACTCGTGCGAGCAGCCGTCGGTGCGATCTGGAGGAGACGCCCACCGGCCCCGGGGGATGCAACGTTCGGCCGGTTTCCGAGGCGTCATCGCAGTCGAATCAGCCACCCGCGCGAGCAATCTGTCATAAGTTCGAAGGACCGCGCATCCCCCAAACGAGGGAATCGGGAGCATCCGACCTGCGGCGATTTGCCGCACCTATTTGAAGGGTGTCACGATCCATTTCGCTCGCTATCCTGCGGCAGACTGGTGCCGTCATCCGAACGGGGCAGGCAGTACTGGTGACCGCCAACATCCGACCGGTCCCGCCCGACCGCGAGCTTCCCTCGGCCGAAGCCCTGGCTGCATTGCCGGGCGTGCTGGAGGCCATCTACGCAGCCACGCTGGCCGCCGACTGCTGGCCGGCGGTGATGCAGGCGGCGGCGACGCTGGTCGGCACGGGCAAGGCGCTGTTCATCCAGATGGACCGCAACCTGCCGAGTGCCTCGGTCACCGAGTCCTTCGGCATCGCGGCCGAGCACGTGCAGGCCATTCGCGCCCGCGATCCCGAGCAGGACCGGATCTGGCAGGCCGTGCTGAAGCTGCCGGCCGACACCGTCGCACGCGCTACGGAACTCTGGCCCGGCGACATGTGCGCGCGCGGGCCGCTCCATGCGACCGTGGCCGTCGCCGGCGGCATGCTGTACGGGCTGACGGCGAATCTCGAGAACAACGCCGCCTACTTCACCAACATCTCCTTCCTGCGGGCGGCGCCTGACTTCACGGCCGCCGAGGTCGCCACCCTGAAACTGCTCGTCCCGCACCTGCGCACGGCCCTGACGATCAACCGCCACATCGTGCGTGCCGAAGCCGGCCGTCGCGAGGCGCTGCTGCGCTTCGACCGTGTGCGCCAGGCGATGGTGCTGCTCGATCGCAGCGGTTACGCCATCTACACCAGCAAGCCCACACACGACCTGCTGCACCGGACCGCGGGCCTGGCGCTGCGGCACGGCCGCTTCATCTTCGATGACCTGGCGCTGCAGGCGGAGTTCGAACGGATGGTACGGCTGACCATCGCCGGCCAGGACGACGAGACCCCGCAGATACCCCACCGCATGCGCGTGTCACGCCCCGGCGCCACGACGCCCGTCGGCCTGTCGATCATCAGCATCAGCCGCTCGATCGACCGCGCCCTGCTCACCGACGGCACCTGCTGCATGGTCCTGATCCACGACATCGCCGGCCTCAACCCGCTGCCGATCGAGCGGCTCTCGTGGCTCTACGACCTCACGCCGGCCGAGGCGCGGATCTGCGAGGCGATGTACCGCACCGGTTCCATCGACGCCACCGCCCTGGAACTGCACCTCACGCGGCACACCGTGCGCAGCCACCTGAAGGCGGTGTACGTGAAGTTCGGCGTCGGCACCCAGGCGCAGCTGATGCAGCGTCTCGCCAACGCGGCGCGCCTCGCCGAACACGGCATCGAGCGGCTGCGCTACTGAACCGGCCGGACCCGGGAACCCGGCCTCAGGCACCCCCGGTGTCGTAACCGAGTGCGCCCGCGAGCCAGCGTTCGACCGCCGTCACGGTGCCCCCCTTGCGGCGCGCGTAGTCCTCGACCTGGTCGCGGCCGATCCTGCCGACGGCGAAGTAGCGGGCCTCGGGGTGCCCGAGATACCAGCCGCTCACGGCGGCAGCGGGCAACATGGCAAAGCCCTCCGTGAGTTCGATGCCCGTGCGCCGCTCGACGTCGAGCAGGCGCCACAGCGTGGCCTTTTCGGTGTGATCCGGGCAGGCGGGGTAACCCGGCGCCGGGCGGATGCCGCGATAGGCCTCGCGGATCAGCGCCTCGCCATCGAGCGACTCCTCGGGTGCATAGCCCCAGTGCCGCCGGCGCACCGCCTCGTGCAGATACTCGGCCCCGGCCTCCGCGAGGCGGTCGGCCAGGGCCTTGAGCAGGATGGCGCTGTAATCGTCGTGGGCCCGCTCGAACGCAGCCACGCGCCGCTCGACACCGATGCCTGCCGTCACGGCGAAGGCGCCGATGTAATCAGCGAGCCCCGAGTCACGTGGTGCCACGAAATCGGCGAGACACAGGTGCGGCTGCCCGTCGGGCTTGGCACGCTGCTGGCGCAGGTGGTGCAGGACGGCCAGCGGCTCGCCGCGCGCCTCGTCAGCGTAGACCGCGATGTCATCATCACCGAGCGCATTGGCGGGAAAGAGGCCGATGACCGCGCGCGCGGTGAGCCAGTTCTCCTCGATGATCTTCTCGAGCATGGCCCTGGCGTCGCGATACAGGGCGCTCGCTGCCTCACCCACCACCGGGTCGCTCAGCAGGTCCGGAAACCGCCCGCTGAATTCCCAGGCGTTGAAGAACGGCATCCAGTCGATGTAGCCGGCAAGCGTGGCGAGCGGCAGGGGATCGAACACCTGCACGCCGGGATGACGCGGGACGACGATATCGTCGAAGGCGAGACGGGCCTTGTTCTGCCGCGCTTCTGCGATCGGCATCTGCGGCGCCTGCCGGTCCTTGTGGGCGTGACGATGTCGGCGCTGGCGGCACTCCTCCTTGACCTCTGCCGCGTAGCGCGCACGCTCGCCCGCCGTCACGAGCTTCTGCGCGATGCCCACGGAGCGCGAGGCGTCCTTGACGTAGACGACCGGGCCGTCGTACTCGGGATCGATCTTCACGGAGGTGTGCGCCGGCGAGGTGGTGGCCCCGCCGATCAGCAGCGGTACCTCGAAGCCCTGGCGCTGCATCTCGCGGGCGACGTTGACCATCTCGTCGAGCGACGGCGTGATCAGGCCCGAGAGCCCGATGAGGTCCGCCTGCCGCTCGCGCGCCTCCTGCAGGATCCTCTCGCCCGGCACCATGACGCCGAGATCGATCACCTCGAAGTTGTTGCACTGGAGCACGACGCCGACGATGTTCTTGCCGATGTCGTGCACGTCGCCCTTCACGGTCGCCATGACGATGCGGCCGACCCGGCGCATGCCGCCCACCTGCCCGTGCTCGATGAAGGGGACGAGATGCGCCACCGCGCGCTTCATCACGCGGGCCGACTTGACCACCTGGGGCAGGAACATCTTGCCGGCGCCGAACAGGTCGCCGACGACGTTCATGCCATCCATGAGGGGGCCTTCGATGACGTCCAGCGGACGCGTGGCCTGCAGGCGCGCCTCCTCGGTGTCCGCGACGATGAACTCGTCGATGCCCTTGACCAGCGCGTGCGCCAGGCGGCGGTTCACGGGCCACTCGCGCCAGGATGCATCGGTGGTGGTCGCGCGCGCCGGGCCCTCGTCGCGGTAGCGGCCGGCGATGTCGAGCAGCCTCTCGGTGGCGTCGGCGCGGCGGGCGAGGATGACATCCTCGACGGCATCGCGCAGTTCCGCCGGGATGTCCTCGTAGATGGCGAGCTGGCCGGCGTTGACGATGCCCATGTCGAGCCCGGCGGCGATGGCATGGTAGAGAAATACCGAGTGCATGGCCTCGCGCACCCGGTTGTTGCCGCGGAACGAGAACGACACGTTGGAGACGCCGCCGCTGACATGCGTTCCCGGCAGCCGCTGCTTGATCAGCCGGACCGCCTCGATGAAGTCGAGGCCGTAGCGGGCGTGCTCCTCGATGCCGGTCGCTACCGCGAAAATGTTCGGATCGAAGATGATGTCCTCGGCGGCAATCCCGGCCTGTTCCGTGAGCAGGCGGAACGAACGCTCGCAGATTGCCACGCGGCGTTCGACGGTGTCCGCCTGGCCCTGCTCGTCGAAGGCCATCACCACCACGGCCGCGCCATGGCGGCGGATTTCCCGGGCCTGGCGCAGGAACGGCGCCTCGCCTTCCTTCAGGCTGATCGAGTTGACGATCGCCTTGCCCTGGACGCACTTCAGTCCGGCCTCGATCACCTCCCAGCGCGAGGAGTCGATCATCACCGGCACGCGCGCGACGTCGGGCTCGCCGGCGACGAGCTTCAGGAAGCGCTCCATGGCCGCGACGGAATCCAGCATGCCCTCGTCCATGTTGACGTCGATCAGCTGCGCCCCGTTCTCCACCTGCTGGCGCGCCACGGCGACCGCTTCCTCGTATTGCCCGCCGAGGATCAGCTTGGAGAACTTCGGCGAGCCCGTGACATTGGTGCGCTCGCCGACATTGACAAACAGGCTGTCCGCGCCGATGTTGAGCGGCTCCAGGCCGGCGAGCCGCAGCGCCGGCGCAGGCCGCGCCGGCGCGCGCGGCGTCGAGCCGGCCAAGGCCTGGGCGAGGGCCGCGATGTGCTCGGGCGTCGTGCCGCAGCAGCCGCCGGCGATGTTGATCATGCCGGCTTCGCCCCATTCGCGCAGCGCGGCGGCGAGCATCTCGGGCGTCTCGTCGTAGCCGCCCAGCGCATTGGGCAAGCCGGCGTTGGGATGGGCCGAGACGAAGCAGTCGGCGACGCGCGCGAGCTCCTCGACGTATTGACGCAGCTCGCGCGCCCCCAGCGCGCAGTTCAAGCCGACCGACAGCGGGCGCGCATGGGCGACCGAATTCCAGAACGCCTCGGTGGTCTGGCCCGAGAGCGTGCGACCCGAGGCATCGGTGATGGTGCCCGAGATCATGACCGGCAGGCGCGCCCCCGCCTGATCGAAGAACGCCTCTATGGCGAACAGGGCCGCCTTGGCGTTCAGCGTGTCGAATATCGTCTCGACGAGGAGCAGATCCGCGCCGCCCTCGGCGAGACCGCGGATCGCTTCGAGATAGGCGGCGACGAGCTCGTCGAAGCTGACGTTGCGCCGGGCGGCATCCGCGACGTCGGGAGAGATCGAGGCCGTGCGCGAGGTCGGGCCGAGCACGCCGGCGACGAAACGGGGCTTTGCCGGATCGCGCCGCTCCGCCTCGTCGCAGGCTTGACGCGCGAGCCTGGCGCCGGCGACGTTGAGCCGATGGACGAGGCCGGAAAGGCCGTAATCCGCCTGCGAAATGGCGGTGGCATTGAACGTGTTGGTCTCGATGATGTCGGCGCCGGCGGCGAGATATTGCGCGTGGATGTCGAGCACAACATCCGGCCGGGTGATGCAGAGCAGATCGTTGTTGCCTTTGAGCTCGCGCCCATGAGCGCCGAAGCCGAGCGCGTCGGCGCCGCGATAGTCGCTCTCGGAGAGGCGATGACGCTGGATCATGGTGCCCATCGCACCGTCGAGAATCAGTATGCGTTGCGCCAGGAGCTGGCGAAGTTCTGGGGTTCGATCGGGCTGCATGGCGGGAGAAGGCGGACTGGCGCGGCAAAGTGCAATTTTAGCATCGCATGCGAGAGGGCCTTGCCGCGGGCGCAACGGCTATAATCGCGTTCCCCGACGGCGCGAAGAAAGCGGGCCTGGTCATGAAGCACCTGACGCCCAAAGAAGCTTACCGATTCCTGCACGAAAACCCGCTCGCCCTGTTCATCGACGTGCGCAGCGAGATGGAATTCCTCTTCGTCGGGCACCCGATCGGCGCCATGATGGTGCCATGGAACGAC
>JADZBS010000002.1 GCA_020851975.1 Gammaproteobacteria bacterium
ACTTCTGGGCGATGGGCGACACCGGCCCCTGCGGTCCCTGCACCGAGATCTTCTACGACCACGGTCCGGGCGTGCCCGGCGGCCCGCCCGGCTCGCCCGACGAGGATGGCGACCGCTACGTCGAGATCTGGAACCTCGTCTTCATGCAGTACGACCGTGCCGCCGACGGCACGATGACGCCGCTGCCCCGGCCCTCGGTCGACACCGGCATGGGCCTCGAGCGCATCGCTGCCGTGATGCAGGGCGTGCACAGCAACTACGACATCGACCTCTTCCGAAACCTCATCGATGCGGCGGCTCACCTGACCGGCGCGCAGGACCGCGGTTCGCCTTCGCTGCGCGTCATCGCCGACCACATCCGCGCCGCGAGCTTCCTCGTATGCGACGGCGTGCTGCCCGGCAACGAGGGCCGCGGCTACGTGCTCCGGCGCATCATCCGCCGTGCGCTCCGCCACGGCTACGAACTCGGCGTGCAGCAGCCGTTCTTCCACGCCCTCGTCGCGCCGCTCGAGCGCGAGATGGGCCGCGCCTTCCCGGAACTCAGCGCCGCCGCTGGCCACGTCGCGCGCGTGCTGAAGACCGAGGAAGAGCGCTTCGCCGAGACGCTCGCGCAGGGCATGCGCATCCTCGAGGATGCGCTCGGCCGCACGGGCGGGCGGGAACTGCCGGGCGAAGTGGCCTTCAAGCTCTACGACACCTACGGCTTCCCGGTGGACCTCACCGCCGACGTCGCCCGCGCTCGCGGCATTGCCATCGACCGCGACGGCTTCGAGGCCGCCATGGACCAGCAGCGAGAGCGCGCCCGTGCCGCCAGCCGTTTCGAGATGGCAGCGGTCTCCGGCGTGCGGCTCGACCAGGCGAGCAGCTTCACCGGCTACGACCGGCTCACCGATGCCGGCCGCATCACCGCCATCCTGCGGGGCGACGGCAAGGCCCAGGCGCTCGCCGCCGGCGAAGCCGGTGCGCTCGTGCTCGACCGCACGCCCTTCTACGCCGAGAGCGGCGGGCAGGTCGGCGACCGCGGGGTGATCCGCGGTGAGGGCGACCTGGTCTTCCGCGTCACCGACACGCAGAAGAACGGCGCCGCGCATGTGCATGTCGGCGTGTGTGAATCCGGCAGTGTCACCGTCGGTGCCACCGTCACCGCCGAGGTCGATGCGGATGCCCGCACCGCTACCATGCTGCATCACTCGGCCACGCACCTGCTGCACGCCGCGCTGCGCCGCGTTCTCGGCGCGCACGTGACGCAGAAGGGTTCGCTGGTCGCGCCCGACCGGCTGCGCTTCGATTTCTCCCACTACAAGGCCGTGCAGGCCAGCGAACTCGCCGAGATCGAGCGTCTCGTCAATGCCGAGATCCGCCGCAACAGCCCTGGCGAGACCCGCCTCATGAAGTACGACGAAGCCGTGGCAAGCGGCGCCATGGCGCTGTTCGGCGAGAAGTACGGCGACGAAGTGCGGGTGCTGCGCTTCGGGGAGTTCTCGACGGAACTGTGCGGCGGCACGCATGTTGCGCGCACCGGCGACATCGGCCTGATGAAGATCACCGGGGAGTCCGGCATTGCCGCCGGCATCCGCCGCATCGAGGCCCTCACCGGCGCGCTCGCGCTCGAGCGCATTGCCGGGGAAGAAGCCGTGCTCGGCCGCCTCGGCGAGCTCGTCAAGGGCAGCCGTGGCGACCTCGAGCCGCGCGTGCGCCAGCTCCTCGACCGCAACCGTGCGCTCGAAAAGGAAGTCCAGCAGCTCAAGGCGCGGCTCGCAGCCGGTGGCGGCAGCGGCGGGGATCTCGCCGGCCAGGCCACCACCGTTGCCGGCGTGAAGCTCCTCGTCCACCGCCTCGACGACGGCACCGACCCGAAGACCCTGCGCGACCTCGTCGATCGCATGAAGGACAAGCTCGGCGCCGGGGTCGTACTGCTCGCTGCCGTCGACGCCGGGGCCGGCAAGGTTGCGCTGGCCGCCGGCGTCACGAAGGACCTCACTGCCCGCATCAGGGCCGGCGATCTGGTCAGCGCCGTGGCGCTCCAGGTCGGTGGCAAGGGCGGCGGGCGCCCCGATTTCGCCCAGGCCGGCGGCACCAACCCCGCCGGGCTCGATGCCGCGCTCGCCTCGGTGCCGGGCTGGCTGGCTGCGAAGTTCGGCTGAGAATCCGCCCTATCCGGCTGATCGCGCTGTCGTTTCCGGCCCGGTTCCTTCGCCCTCGCGGCTGGCGCTGCCCGGCGACTGCCGGTATGATCCCCACCGTTGCACGCGGCAGCTCAGGAGGAGCGACCCGGTCACCGGCGGGACACGGGCAGGGGCAGGGACAGCACCACCAGCACCCGACCTGCCGCCGGCCAGAACCCCGCAGGCAACACGGCCTACCGGCCGGGCAGAAGCCCGCCCGGCGCCGCGCAGGCGAAAGAAGAAGCAGAAAAACCAGGGGGGGATGGAGTCCATGCTGATCCTGACAAGGCGGGTGGGCGAGACGGTGATCATCGGCAACGATGTCGACGTCACCGTGCTGGGCGTCAAGGGCAACCAGGTGCGTCTCGGCGTGAAGGCGCCGCGCGACGTCGCGGTGCACCGCGAGGAGATCTTCCAGCGCATCTGCGAGGAGCAGAAGCAGGACGGCAACGGCGCCAGCCACCACGGCCCGCCGCCCGTCATCGACTGACGCGCACAGCGCGAGGTCACGATCAGGAGAGGTGGCCGAGTGGCCGAAGGCGGCGGTTTGCTAAACCGTTATACGCTCAAAAGGCGTATCGAGGGTTCGACAAAATCGCGGAGCGATTTTGGACGCCGCAGGCGCCCCGCAGGGGCAAGGGGCTGTAACCGGCCCCGAGTCAATCCCTCCCGGGGGTGAGAGAGGAACAGGTTCAGGAGAGGTGGCCGAGTGGCCGAAGGCGGCGGTTTGCTAAACCGTTATACGCTCAAAAGGCGTATCGAGGGTTCGAATCCCTCCCTCTCCGCCAGTGAATGAAGAAGGGGCCCTCGTGGCCCCTTTTTCATTCACCAGTGTGAGGGTGCCCTGTGAGAACCCAATGGTTCGACAAGACTGCAGATTATGAGCCCTGGTCAAAGTGTCCGCAGAAACGGGGTAGAACCCCTGCACCACCTGGAGACGCGTCATGGCAGGAAAAAAGAAGAAAGCCGATTTAGCAGCCGAGTTCTTCGGGCGCCTCGTCGCTGCGACCGAATCGGGCGAAGAGGATGTGGTCAAGGCCATGCTTAAAGAGGCGAAAAAGGGCGGGCTACCAATAAGCCTGCATGAGGAAGTCAACGAGGTGAATTGGGACGAAGATTATCCGCTGGTCAAGGTCAACTATGAACTGCGGCTCGGAGCCATTGCCGTGGCGAAGTGGTACTCAGATTACTCGGGCCATTGGGGTGGTGCGAGATTATCGCCACCAGCCACGCGCCGCGGTCATCCATCAGACAGCGCGAGTTCAATGGTGCAACAGGGCGGGCTATCTTGACCGTACGGACAATGTCCGGCACTATTTTCGAACTGCAAGGAGCTCCCCATGAAAACCGCCGCCCGCCGCCGCGAAGAGCGCCTGGAAGTGCGCCTGAGCAAGACCGCCAAGCGGCTCCTGCATTTCGCTGCTGCCGCGCACGGCAAGACGGTCAGCGCCTTCGTGCTCGACAGCAGCATGACAGCGGCTGCGGAAACTCTCGCTGATCGACAGCAATTCCTGATCCCGGCCAAAGCCTATGAGGCATTCGTGGCGGCATTGGATCGGCGCCCGACGCCCAAGCCGCGTCTGGATCGGCTGCTGAAGGCGCCGAGCGTCCTGGAGTGAGCGGACGTGGGGCCATCGAGAAGCTCACGCAGGCACACGAGGTTGACAGTTTCGATTGCGGGCAGGCCGAGCTCAATCGGTTTCTGAAGCAACAGGCGTGGGTGAGTCAGCAGGCGAACAGCGCCCGGACCTACGTGTTGGCTGAACGTGGGGTCGTCCGTGGCTATTTCAGTCTCGCTGCGGGCTCCGTGGCCCACGAATCGGCCTCCACGCGCGTGCGCAAGGGGCAGGCACGCCACGCGATCCCGGTCATCCTGCTTGCTCGCCTGGCCGTGGACCGCGCCCTGCAAGGCCAGGGTGTCGGAGCGGCGCTTCTCAAGGATGCCTTGCTGCGAACCGCCGCCGCGGCTGAGACCATCGGAGCACGGGCGCTTCTGGTGCACGCCAAGGACGAGCGGGCGCGTGGGTTCTATGAGCACTTCGGCTTCGAGCCGAGCCCGAGCGATCCGTTGCATCTGATGTTGGTGATGAAGGACCTTAAGGCCCGGATTCGTAGGTGAACCATGGGCCAGACCCGCGTTGACCTGCGCCACCTGCTCGAAGACCTGCGCGACGCTTATCCCGGGAGTATCGAGGAGACGATCCTTACGGAAATCGTCGCCAACTCACTGGATTCCGGGGCGCGGACGATCAGCGTCACGGTTGATCCTGCTTCGGCCGTCCTGACTGTGGTCGATGATGGCTCAGGGATGCGGCGGCGTGAGCTGGCCCGTTATCACGATCTTGCGACCAGCACCAAGACCCGGGGCAAGGGCATCGGTTTTGCGGGCGTGGGGGTGAAACTGGGGCTCCTGATCTGCAAGGACGTCATCACCGAGACCCGCTCCGGCGCGGCGCATGTGGCAACGAGCTGGTCGCTCAATGGCCGCCACAAGGCACCATGGCACTGGCTGGCCACGCTTCCCGGGGTAATCGGTGAGCGCGGGACGGCGATTCAGCTGCACCTCGGTCATCCGCTCTCGCCACTGCTCGATGCCGGATTTGTCGAGACGGTCATCCGCCGCCATTTCGAACCCTTGTTCGACGCGCGACTCGCGCCGATTCTCACGCCGCTATACCGTCACGGGATCGTGTTCTCGGTTGATGGGCGTCCGATCGAGCCTGATCCCCCAGTGGTCGCCGAACAGGCGGACCTTCTCGTGCGGCTGTCGCGCAAGCGCAAGCCCTCCGCTGTGGGTTGGCTGATGCGCACGGCGGCCCCACTACCCGAGGAACGCCGCGGGCTCGCGGTCAGTACCTACGGCAAGGTCATCAAGCGCGGCTGGGAGTGGCTGGGCGTCACGCCGTCACAGGCCGAGCGCATCGGCGGGCTGATCGAGGCTCCCGGACTTGCCGAGTGCCTGACGCTCAACAAGGGCGATTTCATTCGTAGCGGGGCGCGCGGCGCCATCTATCTCGCCTATCGGCGCGCTATTCAGGAGGCTGTCGTTGCCCAGTTCGCTGCCTGGGGCGATGCACAGGACGCCGACGAGCGCGAGCAGCGCCGTGCCGCGCGTCCGGTTGAGCGTGACCTCGAGAACGTGCTGATCAATCTCGCCGACGACTTCCCGATGCTGGCGTCGCTCGTGGAGCGGCGCCTGGGCGGCCAGCGCAAGCTGCCGATCGGTGGCGCCGGACGCGGTCAGGCGGGAGCGGGCGTGAACGTGTCAATTGGCGCCACGAATACTGAGGTGGCGCCGCCTGAAGCGGAATCACCACCCGCACCGGAGCCTTCCACTGCGGATGAGCCGCCGGAGCCCCAGGTTCCTCCAGTCGAGTTGCCTGATGTCGGCGCCGACGGGCCGCGCCGGCCCGCGCGATACGGGTTGATGATTCACTATGAGTCGCGCCCAGAGGATCCGGGACTCGCGCGTCTGGTGGACACGGTCGTGTGGGTGAATGAGGCCCATCCGGCATATACCCGTGCGCTGACCTCGCGTTCCGAGGGCTATCACCTGGCGCTGTGCGTCGCCATGGCGCTGGCGCCGCTCGTGACCGAAGCCAGCAATTATCCGGCCTTTATCACAGAGTTCTTGCGGCGCTGGGGAAAAGCGCTCGAAAAGACGCCGCGCGCCCGCCGGCTCGGCAGGTGAATGCGGCGGGAGCTCACGCTACAGGCGTATTTCCGCGGCAATGGCGTCGTATGGCGCACGCAGGCTGCCGTCTTCGCGCTCCACCAGGCCCGACTCGGTGAGGGTCTCAACATCCTCGTGAACCCGCTTGTAATCACGCCCGCGTCGTCTCGCCAGTGCCTTGATCAAAGGGGCGGGCTCCGTATGCAACGCACGCAGCAGCTCCAGTCGTTTCGGTGCCAGGCGCTGACGAAGCGCCGGCCCATGTCCTCCATCGTGCCGAGGTGAACCTGCAACTTCCGTATCCTCGTCATGGCTTTTTACCTCGCATCTTGCGCACGTCTGCCAGAAAATCAGTTACCAATCCTGTGTTGTTGCAGAAACTCTGGCCGTGGCAATCTAGAATCAATGTGCCATGACCAATCGGCTTCAGCACTATCTCTATCTGGACATCTTCCAGTGTTGCTCACACTGGAGAGAATCAGGATGTCCACGACCAACAAGGCCCGCGATCGCGGGCCAGATGGCAAGCTCTACCGCAAGTATCGCCACTTCTACGGCGTTCGTTTTCCGCGCGGTACGCCGAAGTGGTGGCGGAAACTCCACATGACGCGCCCGCGGCGACGCGAGAATCGCAGGATCTGTAATCGGATTCTGCACGGCGCTGACCCCGAGGGGATAACGCTGCCGCTCGGTAACCGCAAGCCCCATGTGTATTACTGGTAGTGTGCGGTCAACTCGGCCGAAACAGCAGGGTTAGCCGGCCGGTTCCACCCGCCTGAGGAATTCGCGGAGCGTGACGATTTCGATGCCTTCGAATTCTCCCAGATCCGACATTGCCCGGTCACCGGTGACAATCAGCCCGGCGTCGCCAGTCAGGGCGCACTCCAGAACCCGATTGTCCGGATCGTCCGCCAGCACCTGCAGGCGCTTGGCCGGCGCGACGAGCTCGGCCAGATCAGCCAGGAAGACAGCCAGTCGCGATAATTCCTCCGTATCACGGGAGAACTTCCGCCCGAGCACGCCGAGGACTTCACCGACGATCGGTTTGGAGAGCAGCAGGATCGCCCGGCCATCGAGAACAGCTTCTACCGCCCGATCAGCGCTGCCGCCCGGAAGGGCGAGGGCGGACACCAGTACGTTGGAGTCGAATGCCACCCGCATGCCGGGGCCGCTACTTTCGGGTCTTGCCGGCGAGATAACGCTGCAGGTCACGCTCGGTCAGGATGCCCTTGTCCCGGGCCCGCTGCGACCAGAATGACTGCAGGTCGCGGTACTCGCCCTTCAAGCGGGACAGGCGATAAGCTCGCATCGCATCCTGCACCACAGCACTGACAGTCTTGCCCTCCTCGTGGGCCGTGGCAGTCGCAAACCGGGCCAGGTCCGGTGGCAGGGAAATTGCCTTCTTGATGGCGCGCATATTGCTGGAACGAGGCATGGGACTGACCTCAATAGATCGGTATGACTGGATACTACCACGCGGAGACGCCTCGGATCTGTGCGCTGATGCCGGCAGGGTTGGCGCCTGACTCTCCGATCGGGCCGCGATGTCCCTGTTCAGGCGGCCATGAATTCCCTGTTTCCAAGGTTACCCTCATGATTGGATGTACCCCTAAAACAAGTGGTTGCGAGGAAGGTGTTGGGTAGCCAGCGCTGAAAGTCGTGGAGATTCCCTGCATCTTCCCTGTTAAGCAGGGAAATCTCCGCTGAGACGGGTTCGCTGATGACTCGGTCCACCGCCAGATAGTCAGGGGTTCGCCGAGTCTCTGCGTAGAGCCTGGCGAACCCCTCGACAGCACAATCCAGCACCCATTCTCGGCGGCGGGGTTGGCGGCTACCTCCTGGGACTCGTGGGGCTCGGTGGGGACGGCGGAATACTCGCCAGCGTCGCCGGCTCGGCGGTCGGCGGTGCGCTGTTGCTCTGGATTGTCAGCCTGTTCAAATGCTAGCCCGGGCTTCTTGTTGATCCGTCCCGTTCAGGTCGCGTCGCTTGCAGGCGAACGCCTCGGACCCCGAGAGTCTTCCCAGCGACCGGTTTGGACAGCAGCAGCGGCGGAACTATGTGGTGGTGTGGCTCTGGATGGCACCCGACTCCCTGATCGACACGCCACTGTCGTCATGGGGCTGACTGTCGGTCATGGTGATCTGCCCGGGTGTCGTTGATGCCATCAGGGCGCAGCGTTGCCCTCCCGGGCTCTGCAACGGCGGTGCCTCCGTGCGCGATCTCAAGCCAGGCCCCAGGAGCATCATTCGGGCATTGTTCGCGATCCTGCGCCAGTTACGCCATTCGACATTCCCGCCTAGGAGAGCCATGAGCGCTTCCTGGCGCAAGGCGCTTCTGTACGTGCTTCGGAACGCACGTGTCGTCAGATTGTTGAAGTGCTCGTCAGGCCTCCAGTCGTGATCCGGGAGGTATGACGGGTCGATCTTCCGGTGCTTGACCATCAGGTCATGAAGTTCGGCGCCAGGAACAGGAACAGCGATCTGCCAGCTTGCGTAATGGATCCTGCGTTTGAGCCACAGACGATAGATGTAACGTCGGGTATTGCGCACTTCACCTGGCGTCTCGTTCTCGAGGCGACCGTCCTCTTCCCAGGCGTTGAACATCATCAGGAACGCAAACACGCGGATCCCGGCCCGGGACCACAGCTCGCAGGCGCGTTCGATCTTCTCGAGTGACATGCGCTTCCTGATGCCGCGCAGAACACGCATGTTGGCGCTTTCGATGCCAACCCGCACGAGCCAGAAGTTCGCTCGGGCCATCCAGTGCGCCAGCTCTTCGTTCATCGGCACGACACGCATGTTGCATTGGAAGAAGAGGTCTCGATGTCCGAGTGCCGTGAGCGTCTTGCAAAGCTCGATCGCCCATCCGAGACGGACGTTCAGTTCGTCGGAGTGGAAGTAGATCTCCCGATAGCCCATCCGATACAGATCCTCGACCTCCTGCGCGATCGATTGCGGGGACCGGGCGCGGAAAAGCGGGCCACCGTCGATGCGGTAAACGGGATTCGCGCAAAACACGCAACGCAACGGGCATCCGCGCGTAGCGATCACTTCCGTATTCGGATGGCCTTTGCTGTAGCTGGTGCCCGTGAATTCGCGCTGATCGATCAGTCCCCGGTGTGGTGTCGGGATGAGGTCGATATCGGCGATCAGTCTGCGCGGGCGGTTCCTGACCAGACGATTCCCCTGCAGATAGGCAATGCCGTCGATGGTCGGCCGCGCCTCGGGCAGCGATGGATACCGATCCACGATCTCCAGGAAGGTCATTTCGCCTTCCCCGATCACGCAGAGATCGGCTCCGGAGTTCCGCAGGGCCTGCTCGGCATGCGTCGTGACATGAGGACCGCCGATGACAATGAGGACATGCGGAAAGCGGCGCTTGATCGTTCGGATCATGTCGAAAGCGACAGCTGCCGAGAACGACGTGAAGGAGATGGCGTAGATGGAAGCCTGCGTCTCCTCGATGACGCGGAGGTGGTGTTCAAGCGGCGGCTTCTGGGAGATGTAGCGTATGGATACCGCCGGCGCATACTTCCGGAGATAGCCAGCGAGATAGAGCAGACTGAGGTTGGCGCTGGGTTGATCCTTGCCGAGCACGGGACCATGGGCATCGGCCAGCACAACCGCGAGATGTGCCGATGATGGCTTGGGGGATGAAGGTTCGATCTGTGACGACAGGCGGCTCACCGGCGGGACCCTGATCGTGGGCGATGCTATCGGAGCCGACGCTGCGATGGCTTGGTGGCCTGACATAAGGCCGGACTATCTGCTGAGGCGTTCCGTGACCTGCCAGAAACGGCCGCAGCGTCCCAGTGCTTCTGCATGAACAGCGTGTCGGGTCGTGCCGGGTGGCGCGCGATACGGTGCACGCAATGGCCCACCTCGGCCACCGGGTCGGGGATGTGCAGCGAGCGCAGGCCCTTGTTCACCGGGCGCCAGCTTTCGCCCCCGTCGTCGCTGCGAAACGTGCCGGCTGCGGAGATGGCGACGTGCATGCGTTGCGGCCGCACGGGATCGAGCAGGATGGTGTGCACGCACATGCCGCCGGCGCCGGGCATCCACTGCGCGCCCGTGGCGTGGGTGCGCAGGCCGGTCATCTCCAGCCAGGTCCTGCCGCCGTCGGTGGTCCGGAAGAGCGCGGCATCGCGTAGATGCGGTCCGGGTGCGATGGCGCACCCTTGAGGTGATAGACCTCCCAGCCGGGGAAGTGCGGCCCTTCGATGCGCCAGCGCTGGCGCTTGCCGTCCGCCGTGAGAACGAACGCGCCCTTGCGCGTGCCGACCAGCACCCGGATGCGGCTCATGATGGCGCCTTCCCGTCCAAAGGCCGGAGCGACGGCCTGCCGGAAGTATACTGACTTCTTCATGAGCACCCTCTCGCACGACGAAATCCTGCGCTACAGCCGCCATCTGGTGATGCCGGAGGTCACCCTTGCCGGACAGCAGCAACTGAAGGCTGCGCGCGTGCTCTGCGTGGGCGTCGGCGGCCTCGGCTCGCCGCTGGCGTTGTACCTGGCCGCGGCCGGCGTGGGCACGCTCGGCCTCGTCGAGTTCGATCGCGTGGACCTCACCAACCTGCAGCGCCAGGTGCTGTATGCCACCGCCGACGTCGGCCGGCCGAAGCTCGAGGCCGCGTGCGAGCGGCTGGCGGCGTTGAACCCCGGCGTGCGCGTGGTGCCGCATGCGCTGCGTCTCGGGCGCGACAATGTCATGACCGTGGTCGGCGACTACGACATCGTCGCCGACTGCACCGACAACTTCCCCACGCGCTACCTGGTCAACGACGCCTGCGTGCTGGCCGCCAGGCCCGACGTGTTCGCGAGCATCTATCGCTTCGAAGGCCAGGTGAGCGTGTTCGACGCCCGGCGCGGGCCGTGCTATCGCTGCCTGTTTCCCGAACCGCCGCCGCCCGGGCTCGTGCCCTCGTGCGCCGACGGCGGCGTGCTCGGCGTGCTGCCGGGCATCGTCGGCACGCTGCAGGCGCTGGAGGTGCTGAAGCTCATCCTCGGTGCCGGTTCGCCGCTCATCGGCCGGCTGCTCCTCTTCGATGCGCTCGCCACGACATTCCGCGAACTCGCCATCGGCAAGGATCCTGCCTGCGTCGCCTGCGGCGCGGCGCCGGACATCCGCGAACCCATCGACTACGAGGCCTTCTGCGGCCTTTCCGGCGAAGCCGGCACCGATGGCCGCCAGCTGCCGACGATCGGCGTCGAGGAACTCGTCGCCCGCCGCGCGGCGGGCGAGGCGCCGGAACTCCTCGACGTGCGCGAGGCGCACGAACTCGCCATCGTCGCCCTGCCCGGGGCGCGCACGCTGCCGCTGAGCGAGCTGCCCGCGCGCCTGCACGAACTCGATTCGGCACGTGCCTACGTCATCGCCTGCCACCAGGGCCTGCGCAGCATGGAAGCCTACTACCTGCTGCACAAGGCCGGCTTCCGCCGCCTGCAGGTGCTCGACGGTGGCGTCGATGCCTGGGCAGCGCGCATCGATTCGGCGTTGCCGCGGTATTGACGGCGGGGAGTGCGTGGACGCGGCGCAGTCCATGCCCGCTGCCGCTCGCTGACGGTTACCGCGGCACGGATCGCATTCCGGGCCATAATGCACTGTGGTTCACGCGTTCGCCCGCCTGCTGATCCCGCTCCTCGCCGTCGCCTTCACCGCCTGTGCGCGCGAGGCGCCGCCGCTGGTGCTGCGCGCGAGGGTTACGGCCGTCATCGATGGCGACACGATCGACGTGAACCTCGACAGCGGGCCGGAGCGCATCCGCCTGCACGGTATCGACGCGCCGGAGGCGGAAGCGCCGTTCGGGCGCGAAGCGACGCGCTCACTCCGCGATCTGCTCGCGGGTGCCACGGTGGAAGTCGAGCCGGTCGCCGACGATCCGCGCGATACCTACGACCGGCTGCTCGCCGTGGTGTACGCCGATGGCGTCGACGTTAACGCGGCGCTCGTCACGCAGGGTCATGCCTGGGCGTACCGGCGCTATCTCGGTGAGGTGGAGGATGGCGCGCGGCTCTGCGACCTCGAGGCCGCGGCGCGCGACGCCCGCAAGGGACTGTGGTCGCAGCCGTCGCAGCGCTGGGTCCCGCCGTGGATCTACCGCGCGCGCCAGCGCGCCGGGCCGGGCGCCAGAGTGCCGTCGCGCGATTATGCCGGCGAGACCGCCGCCGCCTGCCGCGCCGCGATCGGCGAGCGTGAGAAGGCGCCGGCCGGCCCGTCGGCGGCGCCACTGTCGCCACCTGTCGCGCCGTCGGGCCAGCACCAGCCTGGCTGCGACATCAAGGGCAATATCAACGCCGAGGGCGTGCGCATCTACCACGTGCCCGGCAGCGAGCACTACGCCAGGACCCGTATCGACACCGCGCGCGGCGAGCGCTGGTTCTGCAGCGAGGCGGAAGCCCGCGCCGCCGGCTGGCGGGCCGCGCGGCCGGCGCGGTAGCGGCGCATGCACCCGTGCCCATGGCACAATACGCGCCCTATGTTCCAGAACCTGAAACCCGTCGCCCCGGATCCGCTGCTCGGGGTGACGGAAGCCTTTCGCGCGGACCCCAGCACCTCGAAGATCGACCTCGGCGTCGGCGTCTACCGTGACGCGGCCGGCCAGACGCCGGTGATGAAGGCGGTGCGGGAGGCCGAGCAGCGGCTGATCGCCCGCCAGACGACCAAGGCCTACGTCGGGCCGGCCGGCAATCGGCCATTCGCCGAGGCGATGACGCGGCTCACGCTCGGAGATGCGCACCCGGTGATCGCCGGCAAGCGCGTGGCGGCGCTGCAGGCACCCGGTGGCAGCGGCGCGCTGCGCCTCGGCGCCGAGCTGCTGAAGTTGTCCGGCTACACGGGCAGCGTGCAGGTGAGCGACCCGTCCTGGGCGAACCACGTGCCGTTGCTGACGGGCGCCGGGCTGGCGACCGCACCTTACCCGTACTACGACCGGGCGACCGGCGGCATCCGCAGTGCCGACATGCTCGCGGCGCTCGAACGTCTGGAACCCGGGACGGTGGTCCTGTTCCACGCCTCCTGCCACAACCCGACCGGTGCCGACCTCACGCAGGCGGACTGGCAGGCCATCGCGACGCTGATGGCGGAACAGCGCCTGGTGGCGCTGGTGGACATCGCCTACCAGGGCCTGGGCAACGGTCTCGCCGAGGATGCCTTTGGCGCGCGCCTCCTCGCCGAGCGGTTGCCCGAGGTGCTGGTGGCGGTGAGCTGCTCGAAGAACTTCGGCATGTATCGCGAACGCGTCGGCGCACTGCTGACGATCACCGAGACCGCCGAGCGCACCGCCATTGCCATGGCCCACATGCAGGGGCTGGCCCGGCGCATGTACTCGATGCCGCCGGATCACGGCGGCGCGGTGGTGGCCGAAGTCTGCGGCGACGCCGCGTTGCGCGCGGCCTGGGATGCCGAACTCACGGCCATGCGCAGCCGCGTGAACGGCCTGCGGCGCGATTTCGCCGCGGCCATGCGCCGTGCCACCGGCAGCGGACGCTTCGACTTCATCGCCGGGCAGTCGGGCATGTTCTCGATGCTCGGCCTGCCGCCCGAGGCGGTGATGACGCTGCGCACCGAGCACCACATCTACATGGCGCCGGACAGTCGCGTGAACATCGCCGGTTTCGCCGGTCCCGAGGTGGAGCGCGTCGCGGCGGCCATCGCGAGTGTCGCCGGCGCGCGCTGACCGCCGCACGCCGGATACCCGTTTTTCGATCGCACCAGAATGGAGAACAACGCCATGAAGCTCTACGGATCGATTGCCTCGCCCTACGTGGCGCGGGTCGTGCTGTTCGCGAAGATCAAGGGTGTGGAACTGCAGCCGTCCGAGGCGCCAGGCGGCGGCATCAAGAGCCCCGAGTACCTGAAGCTCAACCCGATCGGCAAGATGCCGACGCTCGAGGTGAACGGCCAGGGCATCGGCGAGTCGGCTGTCATCTGCGACTACCTCGAGGACGCCTACCCGCAGAAGTCCGGCCTGCCGAAGGATCCGCTCGATCGGGCGCGCAGCCGTCTCGTGGCGCGCATCGTCGACATCTACATCTCCCCGGCGATCGGGCCGATCTTCCGCAACATGAACCCGGCCAAGCGCGATACCGCCGCCGTTGAGACTGCCCTGCAGGATCTCACCAAGGCCTGCGGCTATATCGAGCACGCCATGGGGGCGGGGCCGTTCTGTGTCGGCGCCACCCCGACGCTCGGCGACTGCACGCTCGCGCCGACGACGGTGCTGGTGCGCAAGATGCTCGGCGCCGGCAATTTCGGCGTGCCGGATCCGACCAGCACCCCGCGCCTGCAGGCCTGGTGGAAGGCGATGGAAGGCCACGCGGACTGCAAAGCCATCCTCGATGTCCACGCCACCGCGCTCGACGCGTTCCTGAAGACCATGGCCGGCCGCCGCTGACCCCCCCGCGACTGGCGCCGCCCCTTCTTGTAGGAGCGACGTGTAGGAGCGGCGTGTAGGAGCGACGTGTAGGAGCGACGTGTAGGAGCGACGTGTAGGAGCGACGTGTAGGAGCGACGCCAGTCGCGACCCTCTTCTCCTCAAAAAACACGCACCCGTAGCTCAGCTGGATAGAGCACCTGGCTTCGAACCAGGGGGTCGGGAGTTCGAGTCTCTCCGGGTGCGCCAGCCTGCAGAGCAGCGCACAGCGATTGTGCTAGTCTTCGCCGGCGTGTCCGCACGCGTCGATCCACGGACACGCTGTGCGTTTCATTTTCATTGGGAGGCTTTATGAAGCGAGTTCTGATCGTTGCTGCTCTCGTGGGGACGTCGAGCGTGGCGCTGGCCGAGGCCCCGGGTGGCCCGAACTGCGGCTGGGGCAACATGCTGATGGACGGGCAGTCCGGTCTCGGCGCCCACGTCATCGCCAGCCTGACCAACGGCACGTCCGGCAATGCCACCTTCGGCATGACCACGGGCACGAACGGCTGTTCGGCCAACGGCACGCTGACCTACGGCGGCAAGTCGCTGGTCGGTGCCGTGATGGACGAGTTCAGCGAGGACGTGGCGCGTGGTGATGGCGAGGCCCTGACGGCAGTGGCCGTCGCGATGGGCGTCGAGGAATCCGACCGGGCGCTGTTCAAGCAGGTCATGCACGACAACTTTGCCAGCCTGTTCCCGTCGGCGGACGTCACCGCCGAGCAGGTGAGCGAGCGCGTCGTGGAGCTGATGCGCGCGAACGACCAGCTCGCGCGTTACGTATCCTGATCCGAAGGCCCGCCGGGGCGGTCCCGTCAGGGGCTGCCCCGGTGCGGCCGACCTGCGTGTTTTCCCCGTCGTCAGCCAGCGGCTGCGCTCGCGTCGCGGGCGTGGTCCTCGGCCTGCTGCTGGCGGCGGCGCTGCCCGAGGCCCGCGCGTCGGGTCGAGGTGATCCGGCGTTGACCGTCCTGGCCGGGCAGCGCGAGTGGCTGCAGCTCCTGCACTACACACCATCCTGGCGGCCCGGCGGGTATCGCAACTTCGTCGACGATCCCGATTTCTTCCTGAGCTCGCGCGGTGCCCACGACCCGGCGGCGGAACTGACGGCGACGCTGGCGGCCCTGCGCACCGATCCGGCTACCCAGTGCCGTTTCCCGGCGCGCACGCGCTGGCTCGGTGAGCGCCTGCCGGGTCTCGCCGGCGAGCTGCCACCCGCCAGTTGCCCGGAGTACGAGGAGTGGCGCCGCGTGCTGGCGGTGCGCGAAGCGGTGCTGGTGTTCGCGGCGAGCTACCTCAACAGCCCCTCGTCGATGTACGGGCACACCTTCCTGCGCTTCGATTCGGCGACACCCGAGCGGCGCACGCCGCTGCTCGGCTGGGCGATGAACTTCGGCGCCACTGTCCCGCCCGACGAGAACTGGTTTGTCTACGCCTGGCGCGGCCTGTTCGGTGGCTACCCGGGGCAGTTCGCGGCCGGTCCCTACTTCGAGAAACTGCGCGAGTACTCGCGCCTGGAGAGCCGCGACCTGTGGGAGTACCGCCTGAACCTCGATGCAGCCGAGCTCGACCGGTTGCTGGCCCACGCATGGGAACTGCGCGACATCAACTTCGACTACTACTTCTTCGACGAGAATTGCTCGTTGCGGCTGCTGGAGCTGCTCGATGTCGCCCGGCCCGGCCACGATCTCGCCGACCAGTTTCCGAACTACGCGATCCCGATCGACACCGTGCGCGCCGCGATCGATGCCGGCATGGTCGAGGCGGTCGATTATCGGCCGGCAATGCGTACCGCGCTGCGTCACGAGATCGCGCTCCTCGATGCCGGCGAGCGTGCGCTCGCCCGGCGACTCGCCGACGACGCGGGCGCCGACCCGGCAGCCTTCGCGGCGCTGGCGCCGGACCGCCGGCGGCTGGTGGCCGACGTTGCCTACCAGTACCTGCGCGATCGGGCGGTGCACGCTCCGCCGACCGACGCCATCACGCGGCAGAATTTCGCGCTGCTGCAGCTCGTGAACCAGACGGCGACTGCCGCCGCGCCGCCACCGCCGCCGCGCCCGGTGGCGCCGGAGACCGGTCATCGCACCGGCCTCGTCGCGGTCGGCGGCGGCCTCGAGGAGTCCCGGGCCTTCGCCGATCTCGAATGGCGCGTGAGCTACCACGACCTGCTCGATCCGACACTGGGCTATCCCGACGGTGCCTCTCTCAACATGGCGCGTGTCGTGGTGCGGGTGAAGGAGGGCGGCACCCTGCAGCTGCAGCGGCTCGATGCGCTGGAGATCACCTCGCTGGCACCGCGCGACGCTTTCTTCAGCGCCTGGTCCTGGCGCGTCAATGCGGGCCTCGAGCGACAGTGGACTGCCGGCGACGACGTGCTGGTCACCCAGGGCAACGCGGGCTTCGGCGGCAGCTGGGCACCGCTGCCGTCCCTGATGGTGTTCGCGTTCGGCACCGGGCGGCTCGAGTACAACCATGCGCTCGACCAGCCGCTCGACCTCGCTCCGGGAGTGGCTGCCGGGCTGCGCCTGCAAGGTGCCGCCGGCATCACGCTCGCCAGCGCCGATCACTACCGGTTCACCGACGGCGAGGATCGCACGGAACTCGCACTGCGCCACGAACTCATCCTCGGCACGAACCTCGCGCTGCGGCTGCAGCTCGCCCGGCGCGTCACCGATACGGACCGGGTCGATGAGGCGGGCCTCGCCCTGCGCTACCATTTCTGACGGCGTGACCACCCCGTGAGGACGAGCTTGCGCTGGCTGCCCGTGTTGTTCCTGTTGCCGATCCTGGCCGGCTGCAGCGGCATGTTGTTCGTGCCGCTCAAGACGCTGGTGCGCACGCCGGCTGAGATCGGCCTCGCCTACCGCGACGTGACGCTCAACGCCGCCGATGGCACGCGGCTCGCGGCCTGGTGGCTGCCGGCCGAGGGCCCGGCGCGCGGCACGGTGCTGTTCCTGCACGGCAACGCGGAGAACATCAGCACGCACATCGGCAGCGTGTGGTGGCTGCCGGCCGAGGGCTACCAGGTGCTGCTGCTCGACTACCGCGGATTCGGCGGCTCGGAAGGCCGGCCACTGGTGCCCGAAGTGTTCGCCGACGTGCGCGCCGCGCTCGACTGGCTCGCGACCGAGCCGGCAGGCCGCGACAAGCCGCTGTTCCTGCTCGGCCAGAGCCTTGGTGCCTCGCTCGGCGGCTATCTCGCCGGCGCCGATCCGGCGGTGCGTGCGCGGCTCGCCGGCGTGGTGCTCGACGCCGGCTTCGCGCGCTACGGCTGGATCGCGCGCGAGGTGGCGCGCCAGAGCTGGCTCACCTGGCCACTGCAGTGGCCGATCGCCTGGAGCATGCCGGACGGTGTCGATCTGCTCGACCAGGTCGGCCACATCAGTCCGGTGCCGTTGCTGCTGATCCACGGGCGGCGCGACGAGATCGTCGGCCACCACCACGCCGAGGCGCTCTTCGACGCCGCACGCGAGCCGCGTTACCTGCTGAGCTACGACGGGCCGCACATCGCGAGCTTCCAGGACGCCTCCGTTCGCGCGGCGTTGCTGCGGTTTTTCGCCGATCCTGCCCGCCTGCGGAAGGCGGGGGCGCCGTAAGGGTTCGTGGCGGCGGAGCAGATCCGGGTCGCGACTGGCGTCGCTCCTACGGGGCCAGCCCACGCC
>JADZBS010000003.1 GCA_020851975.1 Gammaproteobacteria bacterium
GCAGGAACACGGCAAAGGCCTGGCTGACGTGGTCGTAGAGGTCGGCACGGCGCAGCTCCGTGATGAAGATGTCGTCGGCGAGACGCAGCAGGTCGGCGTACTCCTTCTTCACCTCGCCGAGGATGCGCACGCCGAGGCCGGGGCCGGGGAACGGGTGGCGATAGACCATCTCGCGCGGCAGGCCGAGCGCCAGGCCGATGCGGCGCACCACGTCCTTGAAGAGATCACGCAGCGGCTCGATGAGCTTGAGCTTCATGTGCGCGGGCAGGCCACCGACGTTGTGATGCGACTTGATGACATGCGCCTTGCCGGTCTTCGAGCCGGCCGACTCGATCACGTCCGGATAGATGGTGCCCTGGGCGAGCCAGCGCACGCCGGTGAGCCGCTCGGCCTGCTCCTCGAAGACTTCGACGAACAGCCGCCCGATGATCTTGCGCTTGGTCTCGGGATCAGCGACACCGGCCAGCGCGGCGAGGAAGCGGGCCTCGGCGTCGACGCGGATCACCTCGACCCCGAGGTGGTCGGCGAAGACCTCCATGAGGTGATCGCCTTCGTGCAGGCGCAGGAGCCCGGTGTCGACGAACACGCAGGTGAGCTGGTCGCCGAGCGCCTCGTGCAGCAGCGCGGCCACCACCGCGGAGTCCACACCGCCGGACAGGCCGAGCAGCACGCGGTCGCGGCCGACGCGGGCGCGGATCTCCTCGATGTCGCGGGCAATGATGTTGCCGGGCTGCCAGTCGCTCGGGCCCCCGCAGCTGCCGTGCACGAAGCGCTCGATGATCTGCTGGCCGTGGGCGGTGTGCGTGACCTCGGGGTGGAACTGCAGCCCGTAGAAGCGTCGGCCCTCGTCGGCCAGGGCCGCGAGCGGCGCATTGGCCGAGCTGGCGATGGCGGTGAATCCCGGCGGCAGCGCACTGACGCGGTCACCGTGACTCATCCACACCTCGAGTGCCGGTGGCGCGCCGCCCTGGGGACGATCGGCGAGACCGCCGAGCAGCGGGTCTGCGCCGCCCGGCGTCACCTGCGCGTAGCCGAACTCGCGGTGGCTGGAGGCTTCGACCGCGCCACCGAGCTGTGCGGCCATGGTCTGCATGCCGTAGCAGATGCCGAGCACCGGCACCCGGAGCGCGAACACCAGCTCGGGCGCGCGTGGCGAGACCGCGCCCTCCAGCACCGATTCCGGTCCGCCGGAGAGGATCACGCCTTCGGGCCGGAACGCGCGGATCTGGTCGGGATCGGCGTCCCAGGGCAGCACTTCGCTGTACACGCCCGCCTCGCGCACGCGGCGCGCGATGAGCTGCGTGTACTGCGAGCCGAAGTCCAGGATCAGGATGCGGTGGTCGGCGGGGGCACGGTGCCCGGCCACTGGCGATGCGGCGCTCACATGTCGGTCCGGTAGTTCGGCGCTTCCTTGGTGATGGTCACGTCGTGCACGTGGCTCTCGGCCATGCCGGCACCGGTGATGCGCACGAAGACGGGCCGCGTGCGCATCTGCTCGATCGTGGCGCAGCCGGTATAGCCCATGGCGGCACGCAGCCCGCCGGTGAGCTGGTGGATGATCGCCACCAGGCTGCCCTTGTAGGGCACGCGGCCCTCGATGCCCTCGGGGACGAGCTTCTCGAGCTCCGAGGACGGATCCTGGAAGTAGCGATCCGAGGAGCCGTGCTTCTGCCCCATGGCGCCGAGCGAGCCCATGCCGCGATAGGACTTGTAGGAACGGCCCTGGTAGAGCTCGACCTCGCCGGGCGACTCCTCGGTGCCGGCGAACAGGCTGCCGAGCATGGCGCAGTCGGCACCGGCGGCGATGGCCTTGGCGATGTCGCCCGAGTAGCGGATGCCGCCGTCGGCGATCACCGGCACCCCGGCGGCGGTCGCCACGGCCGCGACGTTGGCCACGGCGGTGATCTGCGGCACGCCGACACCGCTGACGATGCGGGTGGTGCAGATCGAGCCCGGCCCGATCCCTACCTTGACGCCGTCGGCACCGGCGTCGATCAGCGCCTTCGCCGCCTCGGCGCTGATGATGTTGCCGGCCACGACCTGGAGCGCCGGATATTGTTTCTTGACGAGCCGCACGCGCTCGATCACGCCGCGCGAGTGGCCGTGGGCAGTGTCCACCACGATCGCGTCGACACCGGCTTCGACCAGCGTGCGCACCCGCTCGTCGGTGTCTCCGCCGGTGCCGACCGCGGCACCGACGCGCAGCGCGCCGCGGGCATCCTTGCAGGCGAACGGGTAGTCCTTCGCCTTCTGGAAATCCTTGGCGGTGATCAGGCCGCGCAGCTCGAAGCGGTCGTTGACGACCAGCACCTTCTCTATACGGTGCTTGTGCAGGAGCGCCAGTACGTCTTCCTTGCTCGCGCCCTCCCTCACCGTGACCAGCTTCTCCTTGGGCGTCATGACCACGGAAACCGGCTCGTCGAGTCGCGTCTCGAAGCGCAGGTCGCGGTTGGTGACGATGCCGACGGTGCGGCCCTTGTCCACCACCGGCATCCCGGAGATGCGGTTGGCGTGCGTCATCTCGAGCACGTCGCGGATGGTCATGTCGGGGGACACGGTGATCGGGTCCTTGACCATGCCGCTCTCGAACTTCTTGACGAGCGTCACCTGGCGGGCCTGCTCGGCCGGGCTCATGTTCTTGTGGATGATGCCGATGCCACCTTCCTGCGCCATGGCGATGGCGAGGCGGCCCTCGGTCACGGTGTCCATGGCGGAGGACACGAGCGGGATGTTCAGGCGGATCTCGCGCGTCAGGCGGGTGGAGAGGCTGACGTCGCGGGGCATGACGTCGGAGTAGGCAGGCTGCAGCAGGACGTCGTCGAAGGTGAGGGCTTCCTCGGCTATGCGCATGGCGACTCCTGGCGGGCCCCTGCCGGCGGTGGCGGGAAGCGCGTAATGGTACGCAGGCCGGCGCGCACGGTAAACTGGCCTGCCCATGCAACCACGCCCCGGCGAGCCCGTCTACACCGTCTCCCAGGTCACCCGCGAAGCCCGGGACCTGCTGGAACAGGCGTTTCCGGCGCTGTGGGTGAGTGGCGAGGTCTCCAACCTCGCGCGACCCGCCTCCGGGCACGTGTACTTCTCACTGAAGGACGCCCAGGCCCAGCTGCGCTGCGCGATGTTCCGGGGGTCCAGCCGGCTGCTGCGCTTCCGGCCCGAGAACGGCCAGCAGGTGCTGGTGCGCGCCCGCATCAGCCTGTACGAGGCGCGCGGTGATTTCCAGCTCATCGTCGAACACATGGAACCGGCCGGCGACGGGCTGCTGCTGCGCCGGCTCGAGGAACTGAAAAAGCGGCTCGCGGCGGAGGGCCTCTTCGATGCCGCCCGCAAGCGGGCGCTGCCGCTGCTGCCGGGCCGCATCGGCGTGGTCACCTCGCCCACGGGTGCTGCGCTGCGCGACGTGCTCCACGTGCTGCGCCGGCGTTTCCCGGCCATCCCGGTGGTGGTCTACCCCACGCCCGTGCAGGGCGAGGCGGCGCCGGCCGGCATCGTCGCGGCACTCACCGCAGCTGCCGAGCGGCGCGAGTGCGATGTGCTGATCGTCGCGCGCGGTGGCGGTTCGCTCGAGGACCTGTGGTCGTTCAACGAGGAAGCGGTAGCACGGGCCATCGCTGCCAGTCCCATCCCGGTGGTGAGCGGGGTCGGCCACGAGACCGACTTCACGCTGGCTGACTTCGCCGCCGACGTGCGCGCCCCGACACCCTCCGGGGCCGCGGAACTCGCCGCGCCGGACTGGCGCGAGTGGTTGCGCCGTGTGGGCCAGCTCGAACGCACGGCCAGCGCGGGCGTCGGGCGCAGGCTCGAGCGGCTCGCCCTGCGCATGGCGACCCTGGAACGCCGCCTCGCCCGCACCCATCCGGGCTACGTGCTGCGCCAGCACGCGCAGCGGCTCGACGAACTCGGTGCGCGGCTGCTCGCCGGGATGCACCGCAGTATCGCGCTGCGGCGCCTGCGCGAGAAACACGTCATCGCACGGTTGCGCCTGGCGACACCGGAGGCACTCCTCGCGAAGCGCGCGGGCGAGCTGGAGCGCCGGCACGAACGGCTGACCGCGGCCATTCACCGCCTGCTCGCGGCCGGCGAACGGCGGCTCGCGCTGGCCGCTGCGAAACTCGACGCCTTCAGCCCGCTGCAGACGCTCCAGCGCGGCTACGCCCTCGTCACGGTGGGCCACAGTGGCGCGCTGCTGCGCCAGGCGGGCGACGTTCGCGCGGGCGATGAGATCACGGCACGGCTCGCCAGCGGCGAGATCGATGCCGTCGTGACGCGGGTGCGCTGACGCAGGCCGTCACCGCAACCTTGCCATGTCGAATCCGCTCGACCTGCCGCGCCACCTGGCACTCGCCACCTGGCAGGGCCTGCTGGGCTTCCTGCGCAGCGACGACCTGACCCACGCCTCCTCCATCGCCTACTTCGCGCTGCTGTCGCTCTTCCCGCTGCTGCTGCTTGGTCTCGGGCTGCTGGGCGCCGCCAGCGCGAACGAAACCGACCGCGCCACCGTCGTGGCCCTGGTGGCGCAGTTCGTGCCGCAGCAGTTCGATTTCATCACGACTCAGGTCGATGCGCTGCGCCACACGCGCTGGTCGCTCGGGCTCGCCGGCACGGTCCTCACGATCTGGGCCTCGCTCGGCGTGTTCCAGGCCATCGCCGCCGCGGTCAATCACGCCTGGGGCGTGTCGCAGCCGCTCGACTTCCTGCGCCACCGGTTCGTGTCGCTGGTCATGCTCGTCGTGGCCGGCCTCATGCTGATCGGGATCCTGCTCCTGGTGAGTCTGCATGGGGTCGTGCAGGCCGGCTGGCTCGGCGCGCTGCTCGATGCGCAGCCCATGTTGCTGGGGCGTTACCCGTTCATCGGCGCCGCGGCGGGCGTGGCCTCGGCCTGGACGGCGACGGCGCTCGTCGTGGTCATGGTCGGCCTGCTGCTGCGCTTCGTGCCGAATACGGCCGTACGGCTGCGCGAGGTCTGGCCGGGTGCGCTGCTCACCGGGCTTCTCTGGCACGGAGCGCTGGCAGCCTTCGGCGCCTTCATCAGCGACCTTGGCCGGTTCAGCGTGCACGGTTCGATCGCCGCCATCGTCGCCTTCCTGCTGTGGGTCTACCTGCAGGCGGCGATCCTGCTCTACGGCGTGGAGTTCACGGCAGCCTACGCGCGACTGTGTCGCGAACCGGCCACGGCCCCACCCTGACCGGCGCCAGCGCCGGCCGGTCGAAGAACCGGCGGATCACGGGACGGAAGCGGTCCATGTCGACGAGGAACGAATCGTGCCCCTGGACCGAGGCGAGTTCCTCGAACTCGACCTCGGCCGCACCGGCAGCGAGGCCCGCGGCCAGTTCGCGCTGCTGGTGGATGGGGAAGAGGATGTCGGTCGACACGCCGATGACCAGGGCGCGCTCGGCGCGCACACCCGCCAGGACCGTGGCGACCGATCCCCCGTGCTCGGCGAGATCGAACAGGTCGCTCGCCCGCGAGAGGTATAGGTAGCAGTTCGGGTCGAACTGGCCGGTGAACTTTCTGGCATGTGCTTCGAGATAACTCTCGATCTCGAAGGCCGGCGCGAAGGCATCACCGTTCCGCCGTTCGTCGGGGATGCGGTCGCGGCCAAAGCGCTGCTCCCACTCCCTTGCAGACCGATAAGTGATCATGCCGAGCTTGCGCGCCATGCGCATGCCGGCGACAGGCCCGGTGGCCGTGTCGTAGCGGCCTTCGTCCCAGGCCGGGTCACGGCGGATGATCTCCCGCTGCAACGAGCGCATCGCGATGGCGAACGGCAGCGCACGCGCGCCGCAGGAGATGAGCAGCAGCCGGCGCGCGCTCCCGGGGAACATCGCCGCGTAGCCGAGCGCCGTCATGCCGCCCATCGACGGCCCGACCAGCGTGTGCAGCACGTCGATGCCGAGGTTTTCGAGCACACGGCGGCCGGCGACAGCGACATCCTCGAGCGTCAGCACGGGGAAGCCGAGGCGGTACGGCTGGCCGGTACGCGGGTCGATCGAGGCAGGCCCCGTGGATCCGAAGCAGCTGCCGAGCGAGTTCACGCAGATGACGAACCAGCGGCGCGTGTCGATCGGACGTGAAGGTCCGACGCTCTCCTCCCACCAGCCGGGCGTCGGGTCGGCCGGCGAGGAGCTGGCATGTGCCGAGGGCGAGAGGCCGGTGAAGATCAGGACTGCGTTGTCGCGCTGCGCGTTGAGCCGGCCCCAGGTCTCGTAGGCGATCACCGGACGCTCGAGCACGCCGCCGCGACGCATCTCGAAGCTGCCGGGAATCTCGTGGTACTGTCGCGCGCCGCTCACGGCCGGGAATCCTTCCGGTGACGTCGTCGGCAAATTATCCGCGACCCCACGACGATGCGTGACGGCCGCCTGGTTATATGGATATGAAACTCAGCGGTGGGTGTGCCTGCGCAGGCGCCGGCGTTTTTCGACCTGGCGGCGCGTGAGCACGTTGCGCCGGCCGGCGTACGGATTATGCCCGGTGCGCAGTTCCAGACGGACCGGCGTGCCCTTGAGGCCGAAGGCTTTCCGGAAGCAGTTCACGAGATAGCGCCGGTAGCTGTCCGGCAGCAACCCGGTCTGGTTGCCGTGCACGACGATGAGCGGCGGCCGGCGCCCGCCCTGGTGCGCGTAGGTGAGGCGGATGCGGTGCCGGCGCACCATCGGCGGCGGATGCGAACCGACGACTTCCTCGAGTACGCGGGTGAGTTCGCCGGTCGACAGCTCGGCGTGCGCCGCGGCCGCGGCACGGGTGGCGCTGCGGACCAGATCGACGATGTTGCTGCCATGGAGTGCGGATACCGGGTGCACCTCCACGAAATCGAGGAACGGCAGCGCCACCTCGTAGCCGTGCATGAAGCGGCGACGGTGGCTATCGCTGAGGCCGTCCCACTTGTTGAGGCCGATGGTGAGCGCCCGGCCGCGCTCGAGCACCAGGCCGATGAGCGAGGCGTCCTGCTCGGTGACCCCTTCGCGCGCATCGAGCAGCACGATCACCGCATCGGCGTCGTCGACCGCCTGCAGCGTCTTGGCGATGCTGAACTTCTCGATCGCCTCCGTGACACGTGCGCGACGGCGCACGCCGGCGGTGTCGATGAGCGTGCAGGGCGAGCCATCCATCTCGAAAGCCACGCGGATGGCATCGCGCGTGGTGCCGGGCTCGTCGCGCGTCACCAGCCGTTCCTCGCCGAGCAGCCGGTTGATCAGCGTCGACTTGCCGACGTTCGGCCGCCCGACGACGGCGATTGCCGGGCCGGCGCCGGCCGGTGGCCTCTCGGCCTGCGTCCCGGCCGGGCAGGCATCGAGCGCGGCGGCGAGGAGATCACGCACGCCCTCGCCGTGGCTCGCGGACACGGCGCGTGGCAGGTCGAGGCCGAGCTCCCAGAAATCGGCGACAGCCGCCTCGCTGTCGCGCCCCTCGAGCTTGTTCACCGCGAGCAGCACCGGCTTGCCCGAGCGGCGCGCCAGCGCAGCGACGTAGCGGTCCTCGCCGGCGGGACCTGCACGGCCGTCGGCGAGCATGACGAGGACGTCGGCTTCGGCCACGGCGAGCTCGACCTGGCGATGCATGAGCTGCGCGATCTCGTCGCCGGTCTCGGTGAGCCCGCCGGTGTCGATGACGATCGCCGCCGGCAGATCGCCCGCGGTGAAGCCGTAGAGCCGGTCGCGCGTGAGTCCCGGGTAATCGGCCACCAGCGCATCCCGGGTTCCGGTCAGGCGGTTGAACAACGTGGACTTGCCGACGTTGGGCCGCCCGATGAGCGCGACGACCGGGAGCAGCGCTATTTCTCCCGCGGCACCGTGGCGTCGCGCAGGGCCACGAGGTCGCCGCCATCGGTGAGCACGTAAAGCAGGTCGTTGACCACGACCGGCGCCGAGGTGATGCGCGAGGAGCCGGCGTGCACGCGGGCCTGCAGCTTGCCGGTGCCGGCATCGAAGAAGTGCACGTAGCCATCGAGGTCGCCCACCACCACCGAGCCACCGAAGGCCGTCGGGGCGGTGATGTCGCGGAAGGCGAGCTGTCCCTGCCGCCACAGTTCGCGCCCCGAGCCACGCTCGATGGCGATGATCTCGCCCTTGTCGCCGGATGCGTAGAGATTGCGCAGGTCGGCGCCGAGGCCGGCGTAGCTCGAGAACTCCACGCTCCAGAGGATCTGTCCGGACTCGCGTGCCAGCGCCACCACCCGCCCCTGGTAGCCGACGGCGTAGACATCCTCGCCGATCACCTGCACCGTGGCGTTGAGGTCGGACAGCCGCTCGACCTCGGTACGCCCGCTCGGCGGCTCCACCAGCACGTCCCAGACGACCGAACCGTCCGTCGCGTCATAGGCAGCGACGCGGCCGTTGTCGAATCCGCAGATCACCAGGTTGCGGTCGACCACCGGCGCACCGGTGCCGCGCACGGACAGCCGCGGCATGGTCTGCTGCACGAACCAGGTCTGCTTGCCAGTGCCGGGATCGAGTGCGATGAGCTTGCCGTCGACCGTGCGCACGTAGGCCAGCGTGGTCCCGACTGCGGGAGCGGCGAGCACCTCGCTCGCCACGTTGGTACGCCAGCGCTCCTTGCCGGTCGCCGCATCGAGCGCCACCACGTAGCCGTCGCTCGAGCCGGTCACCACCAGGCCGGAACCCACGCCCGGCCCGCCGGCGAGCGGCAACTCCACCTTGCTGCGCCACAGGCGTTTGCCACGCGCGGCGTCGAAGGCGACCACGCGGCCATCGTTGTCGGCCGCGAACACGTGCGTACCGTCGCTCGCCGGGGTCAGGGCGAGCCGCAGGGTCTCGTTGCCGTCGCCCACACCCGAACTCCAGGCCTTGCGGATGCGAAGCGTCGGCTCGAAGTCGACCAGCTCGACCGGCGTGCCTGGTTCGTCCTCCTCGTCGCCGCCGATCCAGCTGCAGCCGGGCAGCGCCGCTGCCGACGCGAGGACGAGCAGGCAGAGGGCCCGGGAGTTCATGGCTTCAGGGCGCCGGCGCCGTGGCCGGGGCCGCCGCGCCGGCGACCTCGTCGAGCTTGGCCTGGAGGAAGGCCGGGTCGATCGGGCTGTCGGCCACCTGGTCGAGTGCCGCCTGGTACTCCTTGCGGGCGTCCTCGCTGCGGCCCATGGCGTAGTAGACGTCGCCACGGACCTCGCGGAAGCGGGCAGCGAAGGCCGAGTCCTTCGGTGGTGAGAGCTGGCGCAGCGCCTCCTCGTACTTCTCCTGCTGGATCAGCACGCGGGCCAGCCGCAGCCGCGCGATCAGGGCAAGGCCGGGATCCGCAGCATCGCTGGCCACCTGCCCGAGGTAGCGGGCCGCCTCCTCCGGGAGGCTGCTCTCGAGTTTCAGCCGCGCCATCGCCAGGCGCGCCTGGTCGACGTAGGGCGTGCCCGCGTAGTCGCGCTCGATCTCGCCGGCGAGTTCCTCGGCACGCACCGCACGACCGATCCGGATCGCACCGAGCATCTCCTCGTACTGCGCGGAGGCCGCCTCGGCACGTTGCTCCTGCCAGCCGTTCCACTGGCGCCAGCCGAACAGCGCTCCGAGCCCGAGCACGAGTCCCACCAGCAGGTACAGCGCATTGGCGCCCAGCCAGCTGCGCATCTGCTCGGCACGTTGTTGATCCGTCAGGTTGTCATCCACGTCACTTCACCCGTCTTGCGGAATTCTTCACCCGGTGGGCAGGAATGGCGCCACGGCGGCCAGCACGCCACCGCCCGCCACATTGACCTGAGCCGCATCCGTGCGCAATGGCTTGACGCCGACAGTGCCGGCCGCCACCTCGTCCTCGCCGATGATGAGCGCCACGGCGGCACCGCTGGCATCGGCCCGCCGCAGCTGGGCCTTGAAGCCGCCGCCGCCGCAGTTCATCTCCACCGCGAGCCCCGGCCGGGCATCGCGCAGCTGCTCGGCGAGGCGCAGCGCCGCGGCCGTGGCACCCTCGCCCACGGCGACCACATAGACGTCGGCCGCCGGTGCAGGCACTGTCCCGCCGCAGACACGGTGCAGTTCCACCAGCCGCTCCATGCCGATGGCGCAGCCGATGGCCGGGGTCGCACTGCCCCCGAGCTGTTCCACCAGGCCATCGTAGCGGCCACCGGCGCACACCGCTCCCTGCGTGCCGAGCTGGTCGGTGACCCATTCGAACACGGTGCGGTTGTAGTAGTCGAGTCCGCGCACCAGGCGCGGGTTGACGCGAAACACCACGCCGGCATCGCCGAGCAGGGCCTGCACCCGCTCGAAATGAGCCGCCGACCCGGCGTCGAGATACTCCGTGATGACCGGCGCCGCGGCGACCACGGCCTGCATGGCGGGGTTCTTGCTGTCGAGGATGCGCATGGGATTGCGCTCCAGGCGCCGCAGGCTGTCCTCGTCGAGGACGGCCAGGTGGCCGCGGAAGTAGCCGGTGAGCGCCTCGCGATAGCGGGCGCGCCCCTCGGGCATGCCGATGCTGTTGACCTGCAGCTCCAGGTGCTGCAGCCCGAGCGTGCGCCAGGCGCGGGCCGTCATGACGATCAGCTCGGCGTCGATGTCGGGGCCGGGAAAGCCGAGCGCTTCGATGTCGAACTGGTGGAACTGCCGATACCGGCCCTTCTGCGGCTTCTCGTAGCGGAACATCGGCCCGGTCGACCACAGCCGATGGCGCTGGTTGCGCAGCATGCCGTTCTCGATCGCGGCGCGCACGATGCCGGCCGTGGCCTCCGGACGCAGCGTCAGGCTGAGGCCATTGCGATCGTCGAAGGTGTACATCTCCTTCTCGACGATGTCGGTGACCTCGCCGATGGAGCGCTGGAAGAGTTCGGTGCGCTCGATCAGTGGCACGCGCATCTCGCGGTAGCCATAGGTGCCGAGCACACCACGCAGCACCGACTCCACCTGCTGCCAGGCGAGCGCCTCGGCCGGCAGCAGGTCGCTCATGCCACGGATGGCCTGCAGGGGGGCGCCCATGGTTCAGTCGGCCGGGACAGCGGGTGGCGGCGGTGGCGCCGGCGGCGCGCCCGGCGCTGCGCTTCCGGGTCCGGCCGGTGAAACCGGCAGCGGCGCGACCGGTTCCGGGGGCGGCACCGCGGCGGGTGCCATCGACGGGTCCGCGGGGATCGCCGGCGCCACGGCGGCGGCAGGAGCAGGCATGTCGTCTTCCCCACCCCCGGAGCCGATCACCAGCACGACGATCAGCAGGACTGCGGCACCGAGCGCCCACCACAACCACGGCACGCCCTCGACCGCATCGGCCCGGGTGCTCGGCCGGGTGATCTTCGGCGGGGCGTCGCTGCCCGGCACCGCGGCACGATAGGCCTCCAGCATCTGCTCGACGTCGAGGCCGACCAGGGCCGCGTAGCGGCGCAGGTGGCCTCGCACGAAGACCGGTGCGCCCATGGCTTCGAAACGCCCTTCCTCGAGGGCAATGACCATCGGCTCCTCGAGCCGCAGCGCGTCGGCGACCTGCGCCACGGTGAGCGCCCGCGCCTTGCGGGCCGACCGCAGCCGCTCGCCGAGGCCAAGGCCCGCCGGCGCTGCGCGCGCGGCGCCCCGCTGCTCCTCGCTATCCGCCATTGCGCTCACGCTCGAGCAACAGGCGGGTCTGCTCCGCGGTGGGGAAGTCGCGCCTGAGCCGGGTCGCGTAGCGTTCGGCCGCACCCGTCTCGCCGAGGGCCTGCTCCACGCGCACGCCGAGCCACAGCGCATCGGGCGTGGCCGGTGCCGCCGCCAGGTAGCGCTCGAGAAACGCCCGCGACTGCAGGGCGTTGCCGCGCGTGAATGTCACGTCGGCGAGCTGCAGCAGGGCGGCGCGATAGTTGGGATCCACCGCGAGGGCGGCGCGCAGGTAGGCCTCGGCGCGCGCCATGTCGACCCGCCGGGCACAGGTTCCCGCATTGGCATTGATCATGGCGCGGTTGGCATCGGCCTTGGACAGCGGCACGGCGAGCGCCTTGTCGAACAGGCGCAGCGCCTCGACCGGCTCCTGGCGCTGCATGCAGAGGAAGGCGCCCAGCGCGTTCAGTGCATCCGGGCTGGCCGAATCGAGACTGACCGCCCGGCGGTAGCTCTTCTCGGCGCCGGCGAGGTCACCGAGCCGCTCGAGCACCAGGCCGAGGGCGGTGTGCGCTTCGACGAGCGAGGGATCGTCGGCGATGGCCTTTTCGAGCTTGGCCTGCGCCGTCTTCAACTCCCCCTGGCGCAGGTAGCTCACGCCGAGCTGCATGTTGTACTGGGCTGCCTCCTCCTTCGACGCGGGCGCCGCCGGGCGGCTGCTGCTCGAGACGCAACCGGCAAGGGCGAGCAGCGCCGCGACCATCCCGGCGGCACGCAGCGTGTTCACGAGGACCATGTCGTCTCCTGGAGCCGGTCGCCGAGCGGCACGCGCACGCGGTTGGCCACCTGCCCGGCGAGCTGGCCACAGGCGGCGGCGATGTCGTCGCCGCGGGTACGCCGGGTTACGGTGACGATGCCGGCTTCGGCGAGGATGCCGCGGAATGCCTCGACCGCCGCCGGTGCCGAACGCCGGTAGCCGGTGCCCTGGAACGGATTGAACGGGATCAGGTTCACCTTGGCGGGGCGGTGGCGCAGGAGCCCGGCCAGGCGCTGCGCGTGGGCGGGGCTGTCGTTCACGCCGTCGAGCATCACGTACTCGAAGGTGATTTCACGCGTGTTCGTGGCATCCACGTAGTCCCAGCAGGCCCCGAGCAGCTCCGCGATCGGGTGACGGCGGTTGATCGGGACCAGGTCGCTGCGCAGCGCGTCGTCGGGCGCGTGCAGCGACACGGCGAGCGCCACGCGCGCCTCCTCCGCCAGGCGGCGGATCTGCGGCACCAGCCCGGACGTGCTGACGGTGACGCGCCGGCGCGAGAGCTTGCAGGCGAGATCGTCGACCAGCACGTGACAGGCCTGCACGACGGCGCGGAAGTTCGCGAGCGGTTCGCCCATGCCCATGAACACCACGTTGGTGATCGGCGAGCGCCCTTGCGGATCACCGAGTTCCTGCCGGGCGAGCGCCACCTGGGCGACGATGTCGCCGGCGGTGAGGTTGCGATTGAAACCCTGCCGGCCCGTCGCACAGAAGCTGCAGTCCATGGCGCAGCCGACCTGCGAGGACACGCACAGGGTGCCGCGGCCCGGTTCGGGGATGAACACCGTCTCGATCGCCTGGCCGGCCCCGGCATCGAGCCGCCACTTCGCCGTGCCGTCGGCCGACTCCTGCACATCGAGGATCGCCGGCAGCCGGATGGAGGCGCGCGCCAGCAGTTCGCGCCGCAGGTCCGCCCCGAGGTCGGTCATCCGCGCAGGATCGAGCACGCCGCGACCGTACAGCCACTTCATCAGCTGGCGCGCCCGGTAAGGCTTCTCACCGACGCCGACGAAGAAAGCCTCCAGTTCGCGCCGTGGCAGGCCGAGCAGGTTGACGTCCGGGTCGGTCATGCCGCCTCAACGGATGCGCGGGCAGATGTCGCTCTGGCTGAAGAAGAAGGCGATCTCCGTCTTCGCCGTGTCGGGCCCGTCGGAACCGTGTACGACGTTCTCCTCGATGCTGGCGGCGAAATCCGCGCGGATGGTGCCGCGTGCTGCCTTCTTCGGGTCGGTGGCGCCCATGATCTCGCGATGGCGCTCGACCGCGTTCTCACCTTCGAGCACCTGCACGATGACGGGGCCCGAGGTCATGTAGCGGACGAGATCGCGATAGAACGGGCGCTCGCGATGGACGGCGTAGAAACCCTCCGCCTGCGCCTGGCTCAGCTGCAGCATGCGCGCGGCGACGATGCGCAGCCCCGCCTGCTCGAAGCGGCGGTAGACCTCGCCGATAAGGTTCTTCTGCACGCCATCGGGCTTCACGATCGAGAGGGTTCTCTCAATAGCCATTACAACTCCCTGAAATATCAATGAAAAACCAGAGCCCATTTCGGGCCATGGCCGCTGGAAACAGCCCGCAGCGCGGCGGGGTTCCTCAGCGGGCCTCGGCGGGCTGCGTAGTATCCCAATCCCGAAAGCAGTTCCGCAAGGCATCCTGAAGAATCAGCAGGCTGCCGAGCTTTTCCGCCGGAACGCCGAGCTCGGCCATCAGCGCTTCCGGCGCGAACGCCGCGAGCCCCGCCACGGGACCGGGCGCCAGGAGTTCCGTGGCACGACTGCAGGCAGCGATGAGGTGGGGGCAGCCGAAGGCGCGGAAAGCGAGCCGCAGGACCTGGCTTTCACGCACCGCCGCCTCGATCGTGACCTGCGCACCGGCCGCGACGCTGCCGGCCGCGCCCCGACAGAGGCATTCACCGGGGCGCGGTTCGAGCGGCCCGAGGTTCGCAGGCTCGGAAAAGTGCCGGCGGACGACCTGGGAGTAGTCCATGGCGGGCCGGTCAGGCGGCTGCCGGAGCGATGCGGCGCAGGTGGGCGACGCCGGCGACGAAGGCCGCCGCCGCCGCATCGATGTCGGCGGCAGTCGTGGCGCGACCGACGCTGAAGCGGATCGAGGCCTGCGCGAGCGCATCGCTGCGACCGAGCCGGCGCAGCACCGCGGAGGGTTCGCCGCTCGCCGCGCCGCAGGCCGCACCGCTCGATACGGCCAGCGCCTCGAGCGCCAGCAGCAGGCTCTCGCCCTCCACGCCCTCGACGCTGACGTTGAGGATGTGACAGGCCCGTCGCGCCCGGTGGCCATTCAGGAGCACCCCGGGCACGCGCGCGATGGCCGCCCACAACGCCTCGCGCAGAGCGCTCTGCGCGCGACGATCGGCATCGAGGCGTGCGCCGGCGAGCTCAGCCGCGAGCCCGAGGCCGACCAGCTGGTGCGTGGCGAGCGTGCCGGGCCGCAGGCCGCGTTCCTGCCCGCCGCCATGCAGGAGCGGCTCGACCCGGCGCAGCGTGCGGCCGTTCACGAAGAGTGCTCCGGCGCCCTTCGGCCCGTAGAACTTGTGCCCGGAGATCGACAGCAGGTCGATCTGCTGGGCCCCCACGTCGAGCGGCTCACGACCGGCCGCCTGCACGGCATCGACGTGGAACAGCACGCCGCGGGCCCGGCAGACGGCGCCGATCGCCGCCACGTCCTGCACCACGCCGGTCTCGTTGTTGACAGCCATGATCGACACCAGCGTGGTGTCGGGACGCAGGGCTGCAGCCACCTGCTGCGCATCGAGGAGTCCATCGCCGTCCGGGTCGAGCCAGGTGACCGCGAAGCCCTCGCGCTCGAGCTGGCGGCAGGCGCCGACGACGGAGGCATGCTCCGTGCTGCTGGTGACGACGTGGCGCCCGCGGCTGGCGCGAAAGCGCGCGGCACCCAGGACCGCCAGGTTGTTGGCCTCGGTGGCGCCCGAGGTCCAGAGGATCTCGGCCGGTCGCGCCCCGATGAGCGCCGCGACCTGGGCCCGGGCAGCCTCGATGCGCGCCGCCGCCGCCCGCCCGGGTGCGTGGACCGCCGACGGGTTCCCCTGCAGTTCGGGGTCGGCGAGCGCGGCCGCCATGACGGCGGCCACCGCCGGGTCCACGGGTGTGGAGGCCGCGTAATCGAGGTAGAGCGTCATGGTGCGTCGTTGGGTCGCCCATCCCAGGCGCGCTCGCCGGAACCCGGCGCCAGCGCAGCGAGGACACCGCGCAGGATGTTGAGTTCGTTGCGATCGAGCCGGGTGCGATTGAACAGCCGGCGCAGCCGGCGCATCAGGTTGCGGGGATTGGCGGAGTCGAGGAATCCGCTCGCCAGCAGCACGCGCTCCAGGTGCTCGTAGAAGAGCTCCATGTCCTGCACCGTGGCCGGCGGGGCCTCCGGCGGCGGCGTATCGAGCCCTGGTTCCTGCGCAGCTCGCAGCTCCCAGGCGATGACCTGCACGGCGGCAGCGAGGTTGAGCGAGCTGTAGCCGGGGTGCGCCGGGATGTGGACCAGCGCATGGCAGAGGTCGAGCTCGGCGTTGCTGAGCCCGGAACGCTCCGTGCCGAACACGATCGCCACGGGTCCCGTGACGCTCGCCTCGAGCACCTGGCGCGCGCAGTCGCGCGGGTGCAGCTCGGCAATGCCAAGGCGCCGGTGCCGCGCGCTGGCGCCGATGACCAGTCCGCAATCGGCCACCGCGCCGGCGAGGTCCTGGTACACGCTGGCCGCCTCCAGCACGTCGAGGGCGCCGGAGGCGCGTGCCCGGGCCTCAGGGTCCTGGCAGGTCGCAGGGTTGACCAGCACGAGCCGCTCGAATCCCATGGTCTTGATGGCCCGCGCCGCAGCGCCGACGTTACCCGGATGGGTCGGCTCGAACAGCACGAAGCGGACGGCGGCGGGATTCATCGAAGCTCGCGGCAAGGACAGCGGGGCCGCGTATTCTAGCCCGCCGGCCACACCGGGCGCGCCCACCACCGTGGCCGCGGCGGCGGTAGCGCCTTAGAATGGCGCCCCTCGCCGCAACCCGCGCCACCGGCGCCCAGCACCATGCAGGCTCTACTGAACACCGCCGTCAAGGCGGCGCGCAAGGGCGGAGACACCGCGCTGCGCTACCTCAACCGGGTCGCCGACCTCGACGTGCGCAGCAAGGCGCGCAACGAGTTCGTGAGCCAGGTGGACCACGCCGCCGAGGCGGCGATCATCGAGAGCATCCGCGAACGCTACCCGCATCACGGCTTCCTCGCCGAGGAAAGCGGCACGCACCCGGGCAACGAGTACCTGTGGATCGTCGATCCGCTCGACGGCACGACCAACTTCCTGCACGGCTTTCCGGTGTTCTCCGTCTCGCTCGCCCTCCAGGTGCGCGGCCAGCTCGAGGTCGGGGTCGTCTACGATCCGTGCCGGCAGGAACTGTTCACGGCCACGCGCGGCGGCGGCGCGCAGCTCGACGGCCGGCGCATCCGTGTCAGCGCCCGCCCGGGCCTCGACGGCGCGCTGATCGGCACGGGCTTCCCGTTCCGCAGCAACGATGAATGGCTGCCGAAATACCTGGCGATGCTGCAGGCCGTGATGGAGGCCACCGCCGGGGTACGCCGGCCGGGTTCGGCGGCTCTCGACCTCTGCTACGTGGCTGCCGGCAGGCTCGACGGCTTCTGGGAGTTCGGCCTGCACGCCTGGGACATTGCCGCCGGCGTGCTCATGATCCGCGAGGCCGGCGGCATGGTGGCGAGCCTGACGCCGGGAGGCGAGGTACTCGACACCGGCAACGTGATCGCCGGCGCCCCGAAGGTACACGAGGCGCTGCGCGCCCTGCTCGCACCGCACCTCTGAGGCTGCTCGGCCTCAAGGCATCTCGTCGGCGGGCCCGGCCTTCTTCTGGGGCACCAGGTCGGCGGGCTTGACGTCGAGGAAGTAGGCAATGGCACTCGCGACGTACACGGAGGAGTAGCTCCCGAACACGATCCCGATCGCCAGCGCCAGCGAGAAGCCCCGCAAGGCCTCGCCACCGAAGGCGAGCAAGGCGATCACGACGAGCAGCGTCACGCCGCTGGTGATGACCGTGCGGCTCAGGGTCACGTTGATCGCGTGATCGATCATCTCCACGGGAGTCGCGCCGCGCACCACGCGGAAGTCGTCGCGAATCCGGTCGAACACCACGACGGTGTCGTTGAGCGAGTAGCCGACCAGGGCGAGCACGGCGGCGACCACGGAGAGGTCGAACGGAATCCAGAAGATCGAGAACAGGCCGACCGTGACCACGGCGTCGTGGAACGTGGCGAGCACCGCGCCGACCGCGAACTTCCACTGGAAACGGAGGAGCACGTAGACCAGGATCAGCGCCAGCGCCGCCAGGACCGACAGCGTGCCCATCTCCGTCAGGTCCCGACCGACCTGCGGGCCGACGAATTCCACGCGACGCAGGTCGACCGCCGTGCCGTCCTGGCGCAGCGCTGCGAGGATGGCCTGACCGAGCTTGCCGCCGGCATCGCCCGTGGCACTATCTTCGACTGGCGGCAGGCGGATCATCACGTCACGCGTGCTGCCGACGTTCTGCACCTGCGCATCCGGGAAGCCGGCGGCGTCGAGCTGCTTGCGGATGGCGCCGAGATCAGCCGTCTGCGGGTAGCCGACCTCGAGCAGCACGCCGCCCGTGAAGTCGATGCCGAAGTTCAGGCCGCGGAACAGGATGGAACCGAGGCAGATCACCATCAGCACGCCCGACACCGTGGAGACCACCCGCGCATGGCTCATGAACGGGATGCGGAGCACTTTCGGAAACAGGTTCATGGCCGTTCCTCAGACGGGCACGCTGGTGAGCCGGCGACCGCCCCAGATGGCGTTGACGAGACAGCGGCTCACGACCACGGCGGTGAACATCGAGGTCAGGATGCCGAGGCAGAGGACGACGGCGAAACCCTTGATCGGACCGGTGCCGAACGCGAACAGCACCAGGCCGGCAATGAGCGTGGTGATGTTCGCGTCGGCGATGGTGGCGAAGGCCTTCTCGTAACCCGCGTGGATGCTCGCCTGCGGTGAGTTGCCGTTACGCAGTTCCTCGCGGATGCGTTCGTTGATGAGCACGTTGGCGTCGACCGCCATGCCGAGCGTGAGGACGACGCCTGCGATGCCGGGCAGCGTCAGCGAAGCCTGCAGCAGCGACAGCAGCGCCCCCAGCAGGATCAGGTTCGCGAGCAACGCAACGTCGGCCACCAGGCCGAATGCCTTGTAGTACACGGCCATGAAGATGGCCACCAGCGCGAGCCCGAGCAGCAGCGCACGGTAACCCCTGTCGATGTTGTCCGGGCCGAGACTCGGGCCGATGGTGCGCTCCTCCCCCTTGTAGATCGGTGCGGCGAGCGAGCCCGCCCGCAACAGCAGCGCCAGGTCGCGTGCCTCGTTGGCCTCCAGGCCGGTCACCTGGAAGTTGCTGGAAAAGACGCCGCGGATGGTGGCCACGTTGATGACCTCCTTCTCCTCGCGCGTCACGTCGACCATCTGCCCGTCGCGCTCGACGCGCTCGCGCTTCGGCTCGACGAACACCCCCGCCATCGGCTTGTTGAGGTTGGCCTTGGTCGCTTCCAGCATGTCACGGCCGCCCTTGGCATCGAGACGCACCGACACCGCCGGCATGCCCTGGTCGAAGGTCTGGGCCGCATCGACCAGCTGGTCGCCGGTGACGATGGTGCGACGGCGCAGCAGCACCGGGGCGCCGGTGCGCTCCTTGTAGAGCTCGCAGCCGACCGGCGCGCGCCCGCGCTGCTGGGCCTCCAGCGGGTTCTCGCCGGCGCAGACCAGGCGAAATTCGAGCGTGGCGGTTGCACCGAGCACGCGCTCGGCCTGCGCCGGGTCCTGGACCCCCGGCAATTGCACGACGATGCGGTCGACGCCCTGGCGCTGCACCACCGGCTCGGAAACGCCGAGTTCGTTGACGCGGTTGCGCAACGTCACCGTGTTCTGCTCGATGGCGAAATTCTGCCGCTCGACGATCATCGGCTCGGTCATGCGCACCGTGAATACGACGCCCGCACCGGCGTCGCTGCGGTCGATGTCGAGGTTGGGATCGGCTTCGCGCAACAGCTTCGCAGCCGCATCGGCATCGGCCGCGTCCGTGATCTCGACCCACACCGTCCGGCCCTCGACACGCACGTTGCGGCGGATGCGCGCATCGCGCAGGGTCTTGCTGAAATCGGCCGCGTAGCGATCCAGCCGCTGGGCGATGGCCCTGTCCATGTCGACCTGGAACAGGAAGTGCACGCCACCCCGCAGGTCGAGTCCGAGGCTCATGGGTTTGAGGCCCAGCGCAGTCAGCCAGCCGGGCGTGCGCGGTGCCATCGTGAGGGCCACCACGTAGTCCTCGCCGAGGGCCTCGCGCGTGCGGTCGGCCGCCTTGAGCTGCTCATCGACGGTGGCGAAACGCAGCGTGAGCCGGCCGTCGTCGGCACGGGCCGCGGCGAACTTCACCCCGGCGGCGTCGAGCGTGCGCTGCACCTCCTGCAGTTCCGCATCGCCGAGCTTGCCGCCCTCCTTCACCGAGACCTGCAGCGCCGGTTCCTCGCCGAACAGGTTCGGGAGGGCCACGAGCAGGCTGCCCGCCATCACCAGCGCGACCAGCGCGTCCTTCCACCAGGGGTTGCGGTTCATGCGCTGGCTTCAGGCGCTCTTGATGGTGCCCTTGGGCAGCACCGTGCCGATGGTGTGGCGCTGCACCTTGATGCGTACGCCGGCAGCCACTTCGAGCTCGATGAACTGCTCGCCGATCTCGGTGACCTGGCCGAGCACGCCGCCGGCCGTGACCACCTCGTCGCCGACGGCGAGTTTCGCCACCATCTCCTTGTGTTCCTTCTGCCGCTTGGTCTGCGGGCGGATCAGGAAGAAGTAGAAGACGACGAATACCAGCACCAGCGGCAGGATGGAAAACAGCGGGTCAGGCGGTGGTGTGGCGCCCTGCGCGAAGGCGTCCTGGATGAAGAGACCCATGGTGTCCTCGGGGATCCTGGAAAAACGGCGGCGTATTATTACACAGTTGTTTCGCCGGCAGATTGGGCCTGCCGCGCCAGGAACTCGCGGGCGAAGCCGGCCAGGCGGCCGGCCTCGATCGCCGCACGCAGCCGGGCCATCAGCTGCAGGTAGAAATGCAGGTTGTGGATGGTGTTCAGCCGGCAGCCGAGGATCTCGCCGCAGGCGTCGAGGTGGCGCAGGTAGGCCCGGCTGTAGTGCCGGCAGGTGTAGCAGGTGCAATCCTCCTGCAACGGCCGCGGGTCGTCGCGATAGGCGGCGTTGCGGATCCGTACCACGCCGGACTCGGTGAACAGGTGGCCGTTGCGCGCGTTACGCGTCGGCATGACGCAGTCGAACATGTCGACCCCCAGGCTCACCGCCGCGACGATGTCGGCCGGGGCGCCCACGCCCATCAGGTAGCGCGGCCGCTCGCCCGGCATCTGCGGCAGCAGCGCTTCGAGCACCGCGCGCCGTTCGGCCTCGGGCTCACCGACCGACAGCCCGCCGATCGCCAGGCCGTCGAAGCCCTGCGGCAGGAGCCCGGCCAGCGAGGCCGAGCGCAGCGCCGGGTACATGCCACCCTGGACGATGCCGAATACGGCGTGGCCTGCCTCACGGCTGCCGGCCCGCTCGAAGGCCTCCCGGCTCGACCGCGCCCAGCGCAAGGAGCGCTCCATGGACTCGCGCGCCACCGCCTCGGTCGCCGGCCAGGGCGTGCAGTCGTCGAAGATCATCTGGATGTCGCTGCCGAGCTCGGCCTGCACCTGCATGGAACGCCCGGGCGTGAGGAACACCCGGTCGCCATTGACCGGCGAGCCGAACTCCACGCCCTCCTCGCCGATCTTCGTGCGCCCGCCAAGGCTGAACACCTGGAAGCCACCCGAGTCGGTGAGGATCGGCCGCTCCCAGTGCATGAAGCGGTGCAACCCGCCCAGGCGGTGGATGAGATCGCTGCCCGGGCGCAGCATCAGGTGGAAGGTGTTGCCGAGCACGATCTGCGCACCGACATCCGTGAGCTCCTCGGCCGTCATGGCCTTGACGGTGCCGTAGGTGCCGACCGGCATGAAGGCGGGCGTGTCGATCACACCGCGCGCGAGCACGATCCGGCCGCGCCGCGCCGCTCCGTCGCGGGCCGTGATGTCGAAGCGCAGCCCGGCGCTCATGGCGGGGCTCCCCGACGCGTGGACGTCGCTTGCCGGTCGACGAACATGGCGTCACCGTAGCTGAAAAAACGGTAACGCGCGGCCACCGCGTGCCGATAGGCCGCGAGCACGCGCTGCGTACCCCCGAAGGCACACACGAGCATCAGCAGCGAGGAGCGTGGCAGGTGGAAATTCGTGATGAGCGCATCGGCGACCCGGAACTCGTGCCCGGGGCGGATGAAGAGATCCGTCTCGCCGGCATACGGTGCCAGCGCCCCGCTGCCGGCGGCGGTCTCCAGCGCCCGCATCACCGTGGTGCCGACGGCGATCACGCGACCGCCGCCAGCGCGTGCCGCCGCCACGGCCGCCACCACATCGGCACCGACCTCAACGCTCTCGGGGTGCAGCCGGCCGGTGGCGAGCTGCTCGGCGCGCAGCGGCGCGAAGGTGCCGGCACCGACGTGCAGCGTCAGGCGGGTGAAGCCGACGCCGCGCGAGCGCAGGCGCTCGATCAACGCGGCGTCGAAATGCAGCCCCGCGGTCGGCGCGGCGACGGACCCCGGCCAGCGCGCGAAGAGCGTCTGGTAGCGGTCGCGGTCCGCGGCCTCGTCGCTGCGGCGGATGTAGGGGGGCAGCGGCACGTGCCCGAGCACGTCGAGCATCACGGTCACATCCGCCGAGAAATGCAGCACGTGGAACGGGCCGCGGCGCTCGATCACCTGCGCGGTGTAGCCCGCACCAAAGTCGAGCGTGGCCTGCGGCAGCGGTGCATGGCTCGCGCGCAGCTGCACGAGCGCCTCGCGCGCACCGAGCAGCCGCTCCACCAGCATCTCGATGCGCCCGCCGCTCGCCTTGCGGCCGTGCACCCGCGCCGGGATCACGCGCGACTCGTTGACGACCAGCAGGTCGCCCGCAGTAAGCAGCCCATCGAGGTCCCGGATCCCGCGATCGGCGAGTGCCGCACCCGGATCCACAACGAGCAGCCGCCCCGCGCTGCGCTCGGCGGGCGGCTGCTGGGCGATCAGCTCCTCGGGCAGGTCGTAGTCGAAGTCGGCCGGTTCCACGGGCGCGGATTGTACCTGCGCGCCCGCGTGGCGCTCCCCGGATGCCGCGTGTATCCTGACGCCCCACGCGCGCCGGGATGGCGGAATTGGTAGACGCGGCGGACTCAAAATCCGTTGGTGGCGACACCGTGTGGGTTCAAGTCCCTCTCCCGGCACCAGGCGCACCGGGCCCGCCGACCCAACCGTTCCCCACTACAATGGCGCCTGGAGACACCCTGGCCCGCCATGAACTTCTGCAGTCACTGCGGCAAGCCCGTTGCGCTGGAGGTGCCGCCGGGGGACAACCGCCCGCGGTACCTGTGCCGCAGCTGCGGCCACGTGCACTACGAGAACCCCCGCATCGTGGTCGGCTGTGTCGTCGAACACGCCGGTGCCATCCTGCTCTGCCGCCGCGCCATCGAGCCTCGCTACGGCTTCTGGACGGTGCCGGCCGGCTTCATGGAACTCGGCGAGACACTCGGCGAGGCCGCCGCCCGCGAGACCTGGGAGGAAGCCGAGGCGCAGGTCGACCTCGGTGCGATGTTTGCCGTCGTCGATGTCGTCCAGGCACGCCAGGTGCACGTGTTCTTCGACGGTGTCCTGCGCCAGGGGACCTTCGGCGCCGGTGAGGAGACGCTGGAGAGCCGCCTGTTTGCGCCGCCCGACATACCGTGGTCCGAGATCGCGTTCCCGAGCGTCACCATCGCGCTCGATCAGTACCTGCGCAACCCGCGCCGCGCCGACGGCCCGGTGCACCTGGCAAGCGTCCCGCGGGTGCGGCTCGCCTGACGGTGCGCGCGGCGAATCGTCGCAGCGGCTGGTCAGGTCGGGAAATAACGATTGATTTTCGGCGTGGAATGCCTACATTAGCGCGGCCCGCCGGGCGCCGGCCCGCGGCGCCGTGACCAGGAGATCCGCATGACGTTCGTCGTCACCGAAAAATGCATCCGGTGCAAGTACATGGACTGCGTGGAGGTGTGTCCCGTGGACTGCTTCCACGAGGGTCCCAACATGCTGGTCATCGACCCGGACGAGTGCATCGACTGCACCCTGTGCGAGCCGGAGTGCCCGGTGGAAGCGATCATGTCCGAGGACGAAGTGCCGGCCGCGCAGGAGCAGTTCAAGCAGCTCAACGCGGAGCTGGCGAAGAAGTGGCCGGTGATCACGGCCGCCGGTACGCCGCCGGCCGACGCCGACGAGTGGGCGAAGGTCGAGGGAAAGCTCGAGCACCTGAAGCGCTGAGCCGCCTTCCGGCGAATCAGCCCGTCTGGCCGGTATCGAGGTAGACCGCCAGTTCCCCGGCCGGCACATAGCCCGGCACCAGTTCACCCGTATCCGTGACGATCGCCGGCGTGCCCTGCACGCCCAGCATGATGCCGAGCGCGTAGTGCTCGTGCACCGGTGTCGGGCTGCAGACGCGGGTCGTCAGCACTTCACCCCGCTTGGAGCGCGTCAGCGCATCGTTGCGGTCCGCCGAGCACCACACCTGTTCGGCCTTGGTCCAGCCCTCGGAATCCGGTCCGCCGCGCGGAAACAGCAGATAACGCACGCGGATGCCCTGCGCCAGGTACTGGTCGAGCTCCCGGTGCAGCTTGCGGCAATAGCCGCACTCCACGTCGGTGAACACGCTGACGGTGTGCTTCACCTGCTTCGGTGAGAACACGATCATTCTCGCCTCGCCGACGTCGTCGATCGCCGCGAGTCTCGCGGCGCTGCGTCGCGCCTCCGAGACGTTGGCATCGGTGGTCGCGTCGATGATGTCGCCACGAACCAGGAAACGCCCGTCGGCCGACACGTAGGCGATCTGCGGCCCGATACGCAGTTCGAACAGGCCCGGGATGGGCGACGGCGTGATCTGTTCGGCACGGACCTCAGGGAAACGCTCGGCGAGGCGCCGCTGGATCGCCTCGGCCTCGCCGTCGGCCAGCGCCGCTGTGCTGCAGGTCGCGAGCAGGATCGGCAGGGTGAGCTTGCGCATGCAGGAAACCCGGGTGGCGCCGGCACCGTGCCTGGCGCGTTGGATGGTAGCACAGCACGGCGACAGCCCCGCGCAGGCTGCGCCGATGCGAGCTGCGTGGCGGCGGGATGCCGCGTCAGCCGCGCGGATGATGCTGGGCGTGCATCTCCTTCATGCGCTCGCGGGCCACGTGCGTGTAGATCTGCGTGGTCGACAGATCGCTGTGGCCGAGCAGCATCTGCACGACGCGCAGGTCTGCACCGTTGTTGAGCAGATGCGTCGCGAATGCGTGTCGCAGCGTGTGCGGCGAGAGCTTGCCGAGGATGTCGGCCTTGCGGGCATAGCGCTTGATGATGTGCCAGAAGGCCTGGCGCGTCATGCGGTCGCCGCGTCGGGTCGGGAACAGGAATTCGGTCTGGCGCTCGAGCAGGATCTCCACCCGGGGACCGGAGACGAACTCACGCAGCCAGCGCTGCGCCTCCTCCCCGAGCGGAATCAGCCGCTCGCGGTCGCCCTTGCCGCGCACGCGCAGCACGCCCTGATTGAGGTTGATCTGGGCCTGGCGCAGGTTGATCAGCTCCGAAACGCGCAGCCCCGTGGCGTAGAGCAGTTCGAGCATGGTGCGGTCGCGATGGCCGATCGGATCGTTGATGTCCGGCGCACCGAGGAGTGACTCGACCTCCGACTCGGTGAGCGACTGCGGCAGGGCACGACCGATCTTCGGCATGTCGATCTTGAGTGTCGGGTCCTCGGCCACGACACCTTCGCGCAGCAGGAAACGGTAGAAGCGGCGAAAGCTCGACAACTGACGGGCCGTGGAGCGCGGCTTGGCGCCTTCCTTGGCACGCCAGGCGATGAAGGCGAGCAGGTCGGCTCGCGCCGCGTAGATCAGGCTCTTGTCGCGCTGGGCCAGCCAGCGTTGCAGCGCGAGCAGGTCGGCGCGGTAGGCGCCGAGCGTATTGGCCGACAGGCCGCGTTCCATCCAGATGGCGTCGAGGAAACGGTCGATGATCGCCTCGGTCGGATTCGACGGCGTGCTGGCGCCCGCCACGGTGTCTACGGATGTCGGCGACATGTGCTGGTTTCGCTCCGCTCAACAGGTCCTTCGGCCGCCACACACACAGACCCATCCCTGGGTCTGCCCCGGGCCAATTGCAGTTGCCGGACCCGCTTGCCGATAATCCTCTCGGGTATCGGCCTTCGCTCGTGGCGGTATCCCGGCAACCGGCGGCGCCCCTGCTGCGAATCGGGCGTCACCGCTGGCCCTTGGGGGCGGATGTTGAAATCCAGTATGCGCGGCAAGGTTTTGCCTCGGCGTGATGACACTCACAGATCCGTCAACGGCTTACATAAATTCCTGATTTGACACAATGCGCCAGCCAGCCGACCGTCTTGCCGCCCTGGCTCGCGCCGTTTACGGGGTCATCGCCTGGTCGGCCTTTCTGGTTGTCGCGCTCCCGCTGGTCGCCCTCGTGGCGATACTGCCCGGGGAATCGCGCCGCCGGGCGGCAACCCGACACGCGGCCCGGCTCACCCTGGCCGTGATGGCCGCGCGCCCGCGCGTGAGCGGGCTGCAGCACCTGCCGGCCGCACCCTGCATCGTCGTCGCCAACCACGCCAGCTACCTCGATGGCATGGTGCTCAGCGCCGCCTTGCCGCCGCGCTTCGGTTTCGTCATCAAGCGCGAGATGACGCGCGTGCCGCTGGCGCACTTCCTGCTGCGCCGGATCGGCTCGCAGTTCGTGGAGCGATTCGATACCCGCCGCGGGGCGGCCGATGCCCGGCGCATCCTCGCCCTGGCCGAGTCACGCCACAGCCTCGCCTTCTTTCCCGAGGGCACGTTCCGCAGCGAACCCGGGCTGCGACGCTTCCACAGCGGTGCCTTCGCGGCGGCCGTGCGCGGCGACCTGCCCGTGGTCCCGGTGGTGATTCGTGGCACGCGCCGCATGCTCGCTGCTGGACAGCTGCTGCCGCAGCCGGGCCAGATTGAGGTTATCGTCAAGCCCGCAGTTCGCCATAACGGTGCCGACGACGCCGTCGAGGCGCTGCGAACCAGCTGCCGCGCGAGCATCCTCTCGGACCTCCCGGAACCCGACCTCGCGGCGCAGCACCCCTGAATCTCCCGGTACCGGATCCCGCACGACATGGCTTGGCGTTGCTCTTTTTGCAACGCATAATCGGCGCCTTGTTTGCAGTGCACTAACCAAGGACATTCCCGTGAAGGCGCAAGCCATCGTCATCGTCGCCGCCCGCCGCACCCCGATCGGCGCATTCCAGGGAGCACTCGCCCCACTCACCGCCCTGCAACTCATGGCGCCCGCCATACGCGCCAGCGTGGAGGATGCCGGCCTCGACGGCAGCCACATCGACCGGGCACTCATCGGCTGCGTCCTGCAGGCCGGTGTCGGCCAGGCCCCGGGACGCCAGGCAGTACTCGCCGCCGGCCTGCCCGTGGCCGTGCCGACGATCACGATCAACAAGGTATGCGGCTCGGGCATGGTCACGCTCATGCTCGGCCACGACCTCATCCGCAGCGGCAGCGCCAGCGTGGTGCTCGCTGGCGGCATGGAATCGATGAGCAATGCCCCGTATCTGCTGCCGAAGGCGCGCGCCGGCTACCGCATCGGCCACCAGGAGGTCCTCGACCACATGTACCGCGACGGGCTGCAGGACCCGTACAGCGGCAACATGATGGGACACTTCGCCGAACAGACGGCGCGCCGCTATGGCTTCACCCGCGAGGAGCAGGACGCCTTTGCCGCCGAGTCGGTGCGCCGCGCCCGCGCTGCCTGCGAAAGCGGTCGCTTCACCGCCGAGATCGTGCCCGTGAAGATCGCGAGTCGCGCCGGCGAGACGGTCGTCGCGCAGGACGAGGAGCCGTTCCGGGCCGACCTCGCGCGCATCCCGAAGCTCAAGCCCGCCTTCGCGAAGGACGGCACCGTCACCGCGGCGAGCTCCTCGTCGATCTCCGACGGAGCCGCGGCCCTGCTGCTGATGACCGAAGCCGAGGCGACCCGCCGGGGTCTCGCGCCGCTCGCGCGCATCGCAGCCTCGGCCGTGCACGCGCACGAGCCGGAGTGGTTCACCACGGCGCCGACGGACGCGATCCGCTCGGCGCTCGGGAAGGCAGGCTGGCGCGCCAGCGAGGTCGATCTCTACGAGATCAACGAGGCCTTCGCCTGCGTCACGATGGGCTCGATGCGGGAACTCGACCTCGACCCGGCACGCGTCAACGTCAACGGCGGTGCCTGTGCGCTCGGTCACCCGATCGGCGCGACCGGGGCACGCCTGGTGGTCTCGCTGGTGCACGCGCTGCGCGCGCGCGGCGCACGCCGCGGCGTGGCGTCGCTGTGCATCGGCGGCGGTGAAGCCCTCGCCATGGCGATCGAGGCCTGCCAGGGCCCGGGCGGCTACATCCCGGTGTAGTTAGGCCCGCCGCCACCCTCGGGCACGACCCAGTTGATGTTCTGCGCAGGATCCTTGATGTCGCAGGTCTTGCAGTGGACGCAGTTCTGCGCGTTGATCTGCAGGCGGGGCCCGGCCGCTTCCGCCACGATCTCGTAGACGCCCGCCGGGCAGTAGCGCTGCGCCGGCTCTGCGTAGCGTGGCAGGTTGTGCCGCACCGGCACCTGCGGATCGGCGAGCTGCAGGTGGCAGGGCTGGTCTTCCTCGTGGTTGGTGCTCGAGAGGTATACCGACGACAACCGGTCGAAGCTGACCGCACCGTCGGGCTTCGGGTACTCGATGCGGGTGCAATCGGCAGCGGGCTTCGTCGCCGCGTGGTCCGGCACCCGGTTGTGCAGCGTGAACGGCAGCCGGCCGCCGGCAATGTTCTGGTCGAACCAGGTGAAGGCGGCGCCGGCGAGGGTGCCGAAGTGGTGCTGGGCGGGTCCGAAATTGCGTGCCTGCTCGAGCTCGCGCCACACCCAGGAGTCGCGCACGCGCTGCTCGTAGTCGGCAAGCAGCGCCGGGGCGGCCTCCCCCTGGCGCAGGGCCGCGAACAGGGACTCGGCTGCCAGCATGCCGGTCTTCATCGCCGTATGGGAACCCTTGATCTTGGCACCGTTCAGGAACCCCGCCTCGCAGCCGGCGAGCAGCCCGCCGGGGAACGCGAGCCGCGGCAGCGACTGCAGCCCGCCCTTGTTGACGGCACGGGCACCGTAGGCGATGCGCTTGCCACCCTCGAGCACGGCGCGGATGCGCGGGTGCTGCTTCCAGCGCTGGAACTCCTCGAACGGATTCAGCCAGGGATTCGGGTAGTTCAGCGCGACGATGAGGCCGAGATACACCTGGTGGCCGGCGGCATGGTAGACGAATCCACCGCCCTCGGTGTCACCGCCGAGTGGCCAGCCGAGCGTATGCATGACGTGGCCGGCACGGTGGCGCGCGGGGTCCACCGCCCAGACCTCCTTCAGGCCGATGCCGTAGTGCTGCGGATCACAGTCGCGGCGCAGGTCGAAGCGGCGCATCAGCTCCTTGCCGAGGCTGCCCCGACAGCCCTCGGCGAAGAGCGTGTAACGGGCCCGCAGCTCGTAGCCGGGCTGGAAGCCGCTCTTCGGCTGACCGTCGCGGTCGCGGCCCATGTCACCGGTGACGACACCGGTCACGCGGCCGTCCTCGCAGAGCAGCCCGGCCGCGGCAAAGCCCGGGAAGAGGTTCACCCCCTGCGCTTCCGCGCGCCGGCCGAGCCAGCGACAGACGTCGCCCAGGCTGACGATGAAGTTGCCGTCGTTGCGCGCCGGCCGCGGCACCAGCATGTGCGGGACACGCCAGCCGCCGCCGCGGGTGAGGAACCAGAAGTCGTCGCCGGTCACGGCCGTCGCAGCCGGTGCGTCCGCGCCGCTGCGCCAGTCCGGGTACAGCTCGTCGAGCGCCGTCGGCTCCAGCACGGCGCCGGAAATGACGTGGGCACCGATCTCCGAACCCTTCTCGACGACCGCCACGCCGAGTTCGACGCCGGCCTCGGCAGCCAGCTGCGTCAGGTGGCAGGCCGCGGCGAGGCCACAGGGTCCCGCACCGACGATGACCACGTCGAATTCCATGGACTCGCGTTCCGACATTGCCCGTGCCTCGCTGCCCCGTCCCGGCCGTCGACCGGCCGGCGGCCATTCTACTGTGGCCGCGGAATCGTTACATTGCCCGCGCTGCCCGGGTCCCTGCGAGCCGCGCAGCCCCGCCCATGAATCTCGAACAGCACTACGTCCGCGCACTCGCCGAACGGTCATTCGCGCCCGACCCCGCCCAGCTCGCCGCGGTGGCGGTGCTCGAGCGCGTGCGTCGCGAACTCGGCGCACACGCAGCACGACGCGCCGGCTTGCTGCCGGCGTTGCGCCGGCGCCTGCGCGGCGGTGGAGAGGGGCCCGTACGCGGCGCCTACCTCTGGGGCGGTGTCGGGCGCGGCAAGACCTTCGTGATGGACCTGTTCTTCGACAGCCTGCCCTTCCCGGAGAAACTGCGACACCACTTCCACCGCCTGATGTACTTCGTCCACGGCCGGCTGAAGGCGCTGCCCGGCGAGGTCGACCCGCTCGGCATCGTCGCCGGCGAACTCGCCACCCGGGCACGCGTCATCTGCTTCGACGAGTTCCATGTCGCCGACATCGCTGACGCGATGATCCTCGGCAACCTGCTCGATGCGCTGTTCCGTCGCGGCGTGACGCTGGTGGCCACGTCCAACGCGCCGCCGCAGGATCTGTACCGTGGCGGCCTGCAGCGCCAGCGCTTCCTGCCGGCCATCGACCTCCTGTGCCGTCACACCGAGGTCCTGCGGGTCGACGGCGGCAGCGACTATCGCCTGCGCGCACTCGAGCAGGCCGAGATCTACCACGCGCCGCTCGATGCGGCGGCCGACGCCGGGCTCTCGCACTGGTTCGACTCGCTCGCACCGGACGCCGGCACCCGGGGCGAGCCGGTCGAGGTCAACGGCCGCGACATCGCCACGCGCCGGTGCGCGGATGGCGTGGTGTGGTTCGACTTCGCCGCGCTGTGCGCCGGCCCACGCAGTCAGGACGACTACATCGAGATCGCCCGCACCTTCCAGGCCGTGCTGGTCTCCGCCGTCCCGCTGCTCGACGAGACGCGCGAGAACGAGGCGCGGCGCTTCATCGCGCTGGTCGACGAGTTCTACGACCGGCGCGTCAAGCTCATCCTCTCGGCGGCCGCCCCGGTCGCCGGGCTGTACACGGGCAGCCGTCTGGCCCGTGAATTCGAGCGCACCCGCAGCCGGCTGCTCGAGATGCAGTCGCGCGACTACCTCGCCGCCGCGCACCTGCCCTGACACGCGGGCCGGCCGATCCATGCATGATCCATTATCATGAGCAGCCGGTGAGCCACCCGCACGAAAGGACCGCACGCATGCCCGGCAAGCTCGTCCTCTGCCGCCACGGCCAGAGCATCTGGAACCTCGAGAACCTGTTCACCGGCTGGGTGGACATCGACCTCACGGAGCAGGGTCGCGCGGAGGCCGCTGAAGCCGGCCGCCAGCTCAAGGCCCTCGACCTGCAGTTCGACTGCGCCTTCACCTCCGTGCTCAAGCGCGCCATCCGTACGCTGTGGATCGTGCTCGACGAGATGGATCTCATGTGGATTCCCGTGGAACGCAGCTGGCGGCTCAACGAGCGCCACTACGGCGCCCTGCAGGGCCTGGACAAGGCCCAGACCGCCGCGCTGCACGGCGAGGACAAGGTCAAGGTCTGGCGGCGCAGCTACGACACGCCCCCGCCACCGCTCGCCGACGACGATGCGCGCCACCCCCGCTTCGACCGCCGCTACCACGGCATCGATGGCCTGCCGGCCGCCGAATCGCTGAAGGATACGCTCGCCCGCGTGCTGCCGTACTGGGAGTCGACAATAGCCCCACGCCTGCGCGCCGGGGAGAACGTGCTCGTCGCCGCCCACGGCAACAGCCTGCGCGCGCTGGTGAAGATGCTCGATGGCATCTCCGATCGCGACATCACCGAGCTGAACATCCCGACCGGCATCCCGCTCCTCTACGAGCTCGACGCCGGACTGCGCCCGCGCGAGCGACGCTACATCGGCGATCCGCAGGCCGTGGCCCGGGCCGCAGCCGCGGTGGCCGCACAGGGCAAGGCCAGGTGATCTACGCGCTCGGCGAACAGGTTCCCCAGGTGGCCGCCGACGCCTTCGTCGCCGCGAGCGCGGCCGTCATCGGCGACGTCCACGTCGGTGCAGGCGCGAGCGTGTGGTTCGGCGCCGTGCTGCGCGGTGACGTCGAGCGCCTCACGATCGGACCCGGCACCAACGTCCAGGACAATGCCGTTCTGCACGCCGACCCCGGCGCGCCGCTCGAAATCGGCGCACGCGTGACCATCGGGCACCTGGCCATGCTTCACGGTTGTCACGTCGGCGACGATGCACTGATCGGCATCGGCACCATCGTCATGAACCACGCGCACATCGGCGCACGCTGCATCGTCGGCGCCGGTGCGCTGGTGACGGAGGGCAAGTCCTTTCCAGACGGCGTGCTGATCGTCGGTTCGCCCGCCCGTGTGGTGCGCGAACTCACGGCCGAGGACTTCGCCCGCGTCGCCGCCAACACGCAGCGCTACGTCGAGCGCGCCCGGATCTACCGCCAGGCGCTACGCCCGCTCTGAATGCAGGCGCACCAGGCCCTCCTGGGCCAGCGAAGCCACCATCCGGCCGTCCTGCGTGAACACCTGACCGCGCGCCAGGCCACGGGCGCCGGCAGCCGTCGGGCTGTCGAGGTCGAACAGCAGCCACTCGTCCACCCGCACCGGACGGTGAAACCACATGGCGTGGTCCAGGCTCGCCACCTGCAATCCCTCGCGGCCGGTGTACGTGCCGTGCGGCAACAGGGCGGTGCCGATCAGTTCGTAGTCGGAGATGTAGGCGAACAGCACCTGGTGCAGGGACTCATCGTCGGGCAGCCGGTCCACGGCTTTCATCCAGACGCGCTTGATCGGCGGGAAACCGTCCGTCGCCAGGAACTGCTCCGGCACCACGGGCTTGACCGTGAACGGCCGGCGGTGGGCCAGAAACCGGATCAGTCGCGGAGGCAGGTTCGGGCCCCGTTCGCGTGCCAGGACCCCGATGTCCTGCAGCGAGTCCGGGTGCGGGACGTCGGGCATCGGTGTCTGGTGCTCCACACCGGTCTCCGGCACCTGGAACGACGCTGCAAGGTTGAAGATCTGCTCGCCGTGCTGGATGGCGACGACGCGGCGGTTGGAGAACGTCGACCCGTCGCGGGCACGGTCGACCTCGTAGACGACCGGTGCGGCGACATCGCCGCGCTTCAGGAAGTAGGCGTGCAGCGAGTGCACGCTGCGGCCGACGGCCGTGCGGCTCGCGGCCGCCAGCGCCTGGCCGAGCACCTGCCCGCCGAACACCTGCGGTATGCCGATGTCGCGGCTCTGGCCGCGGAAGCGGTTGTCTCCTGCCTGCTCGAGATCGAGGAGCCTGATCAGTTCCTGCAACGCCTGGTCCATGCTGCCCCCGTCATTCCGGATCGGCGCCATTGTAGCGACACTGCACGCGGAGGAGCTGTGTTAACTTGGGCACCGGAACGCAAGGCCAGGGGATCAAGGCGCATGCACTCCACACCGGGGGAACAGCGGCTCTGCCGGACCGGCATCCGGGTCGTGGCCCTGGCATGAGCATGCGTTGCATCCGTGACCTCCTCGAGTCCTACCTCGGCCTGCTGGTCACCGCCGGTGACTACGCTCTCGCCATCCAGCCACAGCTGGCGCGGCGCGCGCCGAAGGATGGTCACAACGCCTGGGTGGCAGCCCTCACGGACGCCGATCTCTCGGTGCAGAACCTCTTCGAGGTGGCCACGCTCGCGCGCTTCCCGCAGGTGCGCTTCTTCGGCGAGGAATACGCGCAGTCGCTGAATCAGAAATACTTCCCCGCCCGCGCCGAGATCGCGGTGCACCTCGATCCGGTCAACGGCACCTTCCTGTTCCAGAACCAGCGGCCGAACTGGGACATCCTGCTCAGCATCGCCGAGCACGGGCGGCTGGCAGCCGCCGTGAGTTACGTGCCGGCGAGCGGCCGTTTCTATCTCGCATTGCGCGGCACCGGTGCACTGACCGGCGAGCGCCGCCACCCGCGACTCGCCGACATGGTGCCACTCGCCACGCGCCCCGGCAGCCACCAGTGCCTCACCTACCAGACGCCGGAGGTCAACGAACGGCTGCGCGGCGAGTTCGAGTGCTTCGACATCGTCGCCGACGACGACCCGGCGCGTGGCCTCGACAACCTGAACGAGTTCTACAGCGGGCGCCTGGCGGCCTTCGCCTGCCGCGCCGGCGACTGTCTCGACTGGGGTGCGGCGGCCTTCATCGCCGTGGCTGCCGGTGGCCGTGCCACCCACCTCGACGGCAGCCCGCTCGACATCTTCGAGGACTTCGATCCGCAGCGCAGCGTCGACATGCTGGTGGCGGCCGACGCCGCCACCCACGCCGCCATCATGGCGCGCCTGGGACGACGGGTGGCGGCCGGAACCCCCCGCTGAGCCGTTCGATGAACGCTGCGCATTCGAGGACCGTGCGGTCCTCGAGCCGCGGGCCGATGATCTGCAGGCCCACCGGCAGCCCGGCCGGATCACGACCGACCGGCACCACCGCAGCAGGCAGGCCCGCGAGCGTGGCCAGCGCACACCAGAACGACTGCTGCATGAAGGCCCGATCGACACCGCCCAGGCGCACCGTGCGAGCGGCAAATTCGCGCTCGTCGTGGGCGCTCGCCACGGTCGGCGCGACCGGCGCCAGCAGCACGTCGTAGCGCTCGAAGAATTCCGTCCAGGGCAGGCACAGGCACGCACGCTGCTCGCTCGACACGAGCCAGTCGCGATGGCTCTGCACCACGGCGCCCGGCATGATCGTCAGCGGCGTCCAGTCCTCCCCGGGTGGCCGGCGGGCAGCGACCGCGAAGGCACGCATCAGGCTCTCCGGGTAGCCACCGCTCATCTCGGCGTACATGAGTTCGAGAAAACTGCGGAAGCAGGCCTCCGGCTCGATCGCTGGCCGCGCCTGGCGATCCACCATCACGCCGGCGCGGGCGAGGGATGCGCAGGCCGCCTCGAGCACGGCGGCCACACTGGCATCGACCGGGCAGAGCGCCTCGTCGAGCCAGACTGCAACGCGCAGCGCGTGGGCTGGTGCCCGCGCCGCTGGCAGCGCCAGCCGCCAGGCGCGCGCATCGGCCGGTGCCGGGCCGGCCAGCACCTCGAGCAGCAACCCCAGGTCGGCCACGGTGCGCGCCATCGGCCCGACACTGGTGAGATCCGGGACCCGCAGCATCCCGGGCGTCGGCGCCATCAGGCCCTGCGTCGGAACGACGCCGGCACTCGGCTTCAGCGAACACACGCCGGTGAAGTGCGCCGGGATGCGCAGCGAGCCGGCCAGGTCGCTGCCGATCTCGGCGGCGACGATGCCGGTGGCGAGTGCCACGGCCGCACCGCCGCTCGATCCGCCCGGTGTGCGCTCCGGATCCCAGGGATTGCGCGTGCGACCGTGGAGCTCGTTGTCGGTCTGCAGGTCGAGCGAGTACGCCGGCACGTTGGTCTTGCCGATGACGACCGCCCCGGCGTTCACCAGCCGGCGCACCGCCTCGGCGTGGTGCGCCGGGCGATGGTCGCGCCATGCCGGCACGCCGTTGCTCGCCGGCAGGCCGGCCACCTCGAAACAATCCTTCACCGTGATCGGCAGGCCGTGCAGCGGTCCGGCGCTGCCGCCGGCTGCGGCGAGCCGGTCGAGTTCCGCGGCCCGCCCCAGCGCAGCGCCGGCATCGAGGGCGATCACGGCGTTGAAACGGGGGTTGACTGCCTCGCAGCGCGCCAGCGCACGCCTGACGAGTTCGGTGCTGGTCGTGGTACCCGCGCGCAGCGCGCCGATCAGTTCGACGGCGGGGGCGTAGGTCGCATCGGCGCTCACGGTCGGCCCGCCGGGATGCGCGGCCTATCCGGCGGCGAGGAAGTACAGGGCGATGACCTCGGCGACGCATGCCGGCTTGGATTGCCCCTCGATCTCGAGCGTGTTCTCCAGTACCACCTGCAACGCGCCGGCACGCTTCTGGGCCTGAACCAGCACGCTTCTCAGGCGCACGCGGCTGCCGGCCGGCACCGGATTCTTGAAGCGCACCTTGTTCAGCCCGTAGTTGATGGCGCGCTCGAGCGACGGCATCTTCACCACCTGGTCCATCAGCGCCGGCATGAGCGATATCAGCAGGTAGCCGTGCGCGATGGTCTGCCCACCCGGCATCTCGCGCGCGGCGCGCGCCGTGTCGGTATGAATCCACTGGTGGTCGTCGGTGGCGGCAGCGAACTGATCGATGCGCTCCTGGGTCACCGCGACCCACTCGGAGACGCCGATCTCGTGGCCGATCAGGGCTCTGGCGTCATCGATGCTGCGGACGATGCGTGGCGCCATGCTGACCCCTGCCCTCAGCCGCGGATGGCCGCGAGGAATTCCGCGCGGATCCGGTCGTCATCCTGGAACGCACCCAGCATCTCGCTGGTGGTCATGCGCACGTTGGCGCGATGCACGCCGCGGGTGGTCATGCACTGGTGCTGTGCCTCCACCACGACGGCGACCCCGCGCGGTTCGAGCACGTCATTCACGCAACGCGCGATCTCGGCCGTCAGGCGCTCCTGCACCTGGAGCCGCCGCGTATAGGCTTCCACCACGCGCACCAGCTTGCTGATGCCGGCGAGGCGGCGGTTCGGCAGGTACGCGAGGTGGATGCGCCCCAGGATCGGCGCCATGTGGTGCTCGCAGTGGGATTCGAAGTCGATGTCGCGCAACGTGACGATGCGGTCGTAGTGGTTCACGGCCTGGAACGAGCCACCGAGCAGCGCATAGGGGTCCACTGCGTAGCCCGAAAACCAGTCCTCCAGGGCACCGACTACGCGGGCGGGTGTCCTGCGCAGCCCGGGACGCGCCGCGTCGTCCCCGGTCCAGCCGAGCAGCACGCGCACGGCGGCCTCGGCCTGGGCCCTCGTCGGGCGACGCGCTGCTGCCTTCCTTGCCATCGATGTCGAGCCTTCTGCCTGCGCCTGCCGGGGCCGTGCGGCCGTCAGGAACGCAGCCGCGCCAGGTCATCCGGCGTGTTGACGCTGCCGAGGGATTGCGCACACGCAGCCTCGATCAGCACGGTGTCCGCGGCCTGCAGCCAGCGGCGCGGACTCGGGTCGGCACCCGCCTCCAGCCGGGCGCGGAACCGCGCAAGGGTAGCGGGTTCATAGATGGCGCACAACGGTTCGGGCAGCCCGTCGCTGACGGAACGAAAGGCCGTCGCCTCACGCCCGGGATCCCGCGCCGCGACGAGTTGCCCGAGCAGGGCCCGCGTCACCCAGGGCATGTCGCAGGCAAGCGCGAGCCAGGCCGCCGACGGCCACCGGCGGTGCGCGGCGAGGAGTCCCGCCGCCGGGCCGATGTCCCCTCGCTCGTCGACCACGAGCGCGAAGCGCCCACGCAGCGGATCGCCGCACTGGTCCTGGCGTACGGAAACATGGACGTCCACGGTGATGCCGGCGAGCAACCCGGCGGCACGCTCGAGCAGCGTGACACCTTCGTGCACCAGGGCCGCCTTGTCGCTGCCCAAGCGCCTGCTCGCGCCTCCCGCGAGCACCAGGCCGCGCAGCACCGGCACCGCAGCTTCAGGCATGCGGGGCGGGCGGTGCGCCGATGTCGCTCTTGCCGCCGGTCTTGGCGATCAGCCTGACCTCGGTGATCACCATGTCGTGCGACAACGCCTTGCACATGTCGTACACGGTCAACGCCGCCACGGTGGCGCCGGTGAGCGCCTCCATCTCGACACCGGTACGGTGCTCGACGCGGACGACACAGTCGATGACGGCATGCCCCTGCGCATCCATGGCGATGGTGATGCGACAGCCATCGAGCCCGAGCGGATGGCAGAACGGGATCAGCTCGGCGGTCTTCTTCGCCGCCATGGTGCCGGCGATGATCGCCGTCTGGAACACCGGTCCCTTCGGCGAGTGCAGCTCGCCGGCATCGAGTCCCTGGCGCACCACGTCGGGCAGCAGCACCTTTGCCTGCGCGTGCGCGCTGCGCGCCGTTACGGCCTTGCCACTCACGTCGACCATGGTCGGTTGGTTGGCGTCGTCGATGTGGGACAGCATGGCGGGATTATAGTCCGCCCCACGCGGGGCCGGCATAACGACCTGATATCATGCGCGCCTCCAGGGCGCGGGCTGGCACCGCGGCCGACGGTGGTGGTGCAGCAGGATCCCGGGAACCATGGGACGGACGATCATCGACAAGATCTGGGCCGAGCACCAGATCGCGGATCTCGGCGACGGCACGAGCCTCGTCTACATCGACCGTGTCTTCCTGCACGAGCGCACCGGCAGCGTAGCGCTCAAGGAACTCGCCGCCGCCAACCGGCGCGTGCGCAATCCCGAACAGGTGTTCTGCACGATGGATCACATCGTCGATACCCTTCCGGGCCGCGGCGATGCGACGCGCATGCCGGGTGGCACCGAGTTCATCACCGAGACCCGTGCCGCCGCGCGCGCCGCCGGCATCAACCTGTTCGACCTCGGCGACGACCGCCAGGGCATCGTCCACGTGGTTTCCCCCGAGCAGGGCATCGCCCTGCCGGGCGTGACGCTGGTCTGCCCGGACAGCCACACCTGTACGCTCGGCGGCATCGGCGCACTCGCCTGGGGCATCGGCACCACCGAAGCCGAGCACGCACTGGCCACCAAGACGCTGGTGCTACGCCGGCCGAAGTCGATGCGGGTCAGTTTCGAAGGAGCACTCGCCCGCGGCGTCACCGCCAAGGACATGATCCTGAAGCTGATCGGCACCTACTCCGCATCCGGCGGCGTCGGCTACGCCATCGAGTTGACCGGCGCGGTGGTGCGCAGCCTGCCGGTCGAAGCGCGGCTCACGCTTTGCAACATGGGCGTGGAGTTCGGCGCCTGGACCGTGATCATCGCCCCGGACGAGGCGGTCTTCGACTACGTGCGCGGGCGGCCCTTTGCTCCACGGGGCGCGACACTCGACCAGGCCATCGCCCACTGGCGCACGCTCGCGAGCGACCCGGACGCCCGCTTCGATCGCGAACTCGCCGTGGACTGCAACGCGCTCGCTCCGCAGGTCACCTGGGGCACCAGCCCGCAGCACGTCGCGGCCATCGACGGGACGGTGCCCGACCCGGCGGCCGAACCCGATCAGAACCGCCGCCAGGCCATGGAACGCGCCCTGCAGTACATGGCGCTCGCCCCGGGCACCCGCCTCGCCGGGCTGCCCATCCAGGCTGCGTTCATCGGCTCCTGCACCAACAGCCGGCTATCGGACCTGCGAGCGGCCGCTACCCTGCTGCGCGGCCGGCATGTTGCCGCCGGCATCCGGGCGATCTGCGTGCCGGGCTCGAGCCAGGTGAAGCTCGCGGCCGAGCGCGAGGGATTGCACCGTGTATTCCTCGACGCCGGCTTCGAGTGGCGGGAATCCGGCTGCTCGATGTGTTTCTTCGCCGGCGGGGAGAGCTTCGGCCTGGAGGAACGCGTGGTGTCGAGCACGAACCGCAATTTCGAGAACCGCCAGGGACCGCGCACCCGCACGCATCTGGCGAGCCCGCTGACCGTGGCCGCGTCGGCGCTTTCCGGCCACCTCGCCGATCCGCGCGCATTGCCGGGCTGAGCCGGGAAACCACCGCATGGAAAAGTTCACCACGCTCACCGCCGTTGCCGCGCCGCTCCTGCGCATCAACGTCGACACGGATGCCATCATCCCCAGCCGCGAAATGAAGAAGGTCGCCAAGACCGGCCTCGCCGACGGCCTGTTCGCCGGCTGGCGCTACCTCACGCCCGGCAGCCGCGACGAGAACCCGGCGTTCATCCTGAACCAGGCGCCCTACCGGCGCGCGCGCATCCTGCTCTCGGGGGCGAATTTCGGCTGCGGCTCCTCGCGGGAACACGCCGTGTGGGCGCTCGCCGAGTGGGGCATCCGCGCCATCGTGGCGCCGGGTTTCGGCGCCATCTTCCAGGGCAACTGCGTACGCAACGGCATCCTGCCCGTGGTGCTCGACGATGCCGTGGTCGAGGACCTGGCCCGGCAGGTCAGCGCCGACCCCGCCGGCAGGCTGCTGACGATCGACCTTCACGCCTGCCGCCTGACGGCACCGGACGGCACCGCGCACAGCTTCGAGATCGCCCCGGCCGACCGGGAAATGCTGCTCGAGGGGCTCGACGCGATCGCGCTCACGCTGAAGCGCGACGAGACGATCCTCGCCTTCCAGGCGCGCGACCGCCAGCGCCGGCCGTGGATCTACCTGTAACGCCTACTTCGTCGCGGGCGCCGCCGGCACCCCACCGCCGCGGGGAAAGCTCGCGAGCACCTGCGTAACGGCCAGATCGACCGCTGCAGACGGATTCTCGCGCACTTCCTTCGTGATCCGTCCCTCGGCCACGCCCTGCCAGACCAGTTGCCGGCGTTGTGCATCGACGACATCGATGGCGAGCGTGCCCTGCTTGTAGTTGGTGGTGGTGACGTCCTGCGGGTAGCCGGTCCAGGCGCCATACATGCCGGCACGATAGCCGTAATAGCCGTAGCCCACGCTCATGCTCGGCGAGCTGCGCACCTCGGTCTTGTCCACGATATTCACGTTGAAGTTGACCAGCATGTCCGGATTGGCATCGGCGTACTCGTAGCCATGGGCCTGCAGTTCGCGGCGTGTGGCCTCCTTCAGGCGCGCGGTCAGCAACGTGGAATAGCCCGCCTTGTCCGTGGCGAGCGGCTCGAAAAATCCGAAGCTGCGATAGGCCGCGAAGTTCGCGGCTGGATCCGCGTCGACACGGATCGAGGGCCCCGAGGCACAACCAGCCAGACTGGCGGCCACCGCCGCGACGGCCGCGAACGCACGCATGGGACGCATGGACGATCTCCTTCGTTCGGTACTGGACAAGGCTAGTCTGAGCGCCTCACGCCTGACCGGCAAGGCCATGCACGGGTCGCTAACCGGCGCCGACCACGCCGGCGGCAATGAGCGCCTCGATCTCGGCCGCCTCGTAGCCCGCCTCGGCCAGCACTTCGCGCGTGTGCTGCCCGGCACGCGGCACGTCGCGCAGGACGCCGAAGCGGTGGCCGTCCATCTCGAGTGGCAGCGCCGGCAGCCGCGTGCGCTCGCCCTTGCGCGCGCCGTCGGTGACCGTCAGCGGCAGCAGGCCGCCGCCGGCGAGCAGGTGCGGATCGTCGAACAGCTGTTCGGGTTTCGCGATGGGCGCAAAGGGCAGGCCGGTTTTTTCGAGCTTTGCCATCAGCTCCTGCTTGGTGTATTTCAGGAACGTGGCCTTGATGACCGGCAGGATGCGGTCCTTGTGGGTGACGCGATCGCCGTTGGTGTCGAGCGAGCGGTCGGCAGCGAGATCCTTCAGCTCGAAGGCCTCGCACAGCAGCTTCCATTGCTTGTCGCTCACCACGCCGACGAACACCTGCTCGCCGTCGCCGGTGTCGAACACCTGGTAGATCGCCCAGGCGGAGACCCGCACGGGCATTGGCGCGGCGGCCTTGCCGGTGACGGCGTACTGCGCCATGTGCTGCCCGACCAGGAACACGGTGCTCTCGTAGAGAGACGCGACGATGTTCTGGCCCTTGCCCGTCGCCTCGCGCTGATACAGCGCGGCAATGATGCCGAGGGCACCGAACATGCCGCCCTGCACGTCGATCACCGAGGTGCCGGCACGCAGCGGCCTGCCGGGCGGCCCGGTCATGTAGGCGAGCCCGCCCATCATCTGCGCCACTTCATCGAGCGCCGTGCGCTCCTCGTAGGGACCGCTGAGGAAGCCCTTTTCCGAGCAGTAGATCAGCCGCGGGTTGCGCCGGCCGAGCGTCTCATGGCCAAAGCCGAGCCGCTCCATGGTGCCGGGACGGAAATTCTCGATGACCACGTCGGCGCGGTCGATCAGGCGCAGCACCGCCTCCTTGCCGGCGGGAGATTTCAGATCGACGCACAGGCTGCGCTTGTTGCGGTTGTACATCGGGAAGTAGCCGGCACCGGAACCCGGCAGGTGCCGGGTACTGTCGCCCTCGGCCGGCTCGATCTTGATCACGTCGGCACCGAGGTCCGCGAGCATGAGCCCGGCGGCAGGGCCCATCACCATGTGCGTGAACTCCACGACGCGCACGCCGGCGAGCGGGAGGCTGGAACGGTCTGCCATGCAGTTTCTTGCCTGTTGAAGGGAACGGCGTGCCCGGCCACCGGGCGGTGCCGGCCTGCGGGCGGCGGAATTATCGCCCACGGGCTGCATATAGAATAGTAGCCATGGCCCCGGACCGGGCCGGACCGCCTCACGGATTGGCTGAGGAGCCGCAACATGCAGACGACTGCCGACATCGACGTGCTGGTGAGCGAGGTGGGGCCGCGCGACGGCCTGCAGAGCATCAAGGCCGTCATGCCGACTGCGGCCAAGAAGGCCTGGATCGCTGCCGAAGCGGCCGCCGGCGTGCGCGAGATCGAGGTCTGCTCCTTCGTGCCCGCGAAACTGCTGCCGCAGATGGCCGATGCCGCCGAAGTGGTCGCCTTCGCGCGCACCATCCCCGGGCTCACGGTCCTGGCGCTGGTGCCGAACCTGCGCGGAGCCGAAAACGCCATCGCCGCCGGCGCCCACAAGATTGCGCTGCCGCTGTCAGCGAGCGAGACCCACAGCAAGGCCAACCTGCGGCGCACGCACGACCAGGTCATCGAGGAAGTGCGCCAGATCGCTGCACTGGTCCGCTCGCTGCCGGCCGACCGCCGCCCCGGCTTCGAGGGCAACGTCGCCACCGCCTTCGGCTGCACGCTCGAGGGTCCGGTACCGGAACGCAAGGTGGTGGAACTCGCCTGTCGCCTGGTTGAGGCCGGTGTCGACGAGGTGGGGCTCTCGGACACGACCGGCTACGCCAACCCGCAGCAGTTGAGGCGACTCATCCGCCTGGTGCGCGCCGAGATCGGCGCCGAGAGGCTGTCCGGTGTGCACCTGCACAACACGCGCGGGCTCGGTCTCGCCAACGCGCTCGCCGCGCTCGAGGAAGGCATCACCACGCTCGACAGTTCGTTGGGCGGGCTCGGCGGCTGTCCCTATGCGCCAGGCGCGAGCGGCAACATCGTCACGGAGGATCTCGTCTTCATGCTGGACGCCATGGGGCTGCGTACGGGCATCGACCTGCCCCGGCTGCTGGCGGTGCGCCGCATCCTGGCCGAAGCGCTGCCCGGCGAGGCACTCTACGGGTTCACCCCCGATGCGGGCCTGCCGAAAGGCTACGAACCGGGCGGCTGGGGGATCGCCACGGCGGCCTGACGGTCGGCCGTGATCAGCATGCGGGCGCCACCTCCATGAGCCGCCTGCCCCCGTTGTACCGGCCGGAGCTGCTCTCGCCCGCGGACCGCGAGCGCCTGGCGCAGGTGCTCGCGCGCATCGACGAGGCCGCCGACCGCTTCCTCGGCTATCCCTGCTCCGGCCGTTTCGACTACACGCCGCTCTACCCCTTCCTGCGCTACCCGCTGAACAACGTCGGCGATCCGTTCGTCCCGACGACCTTTGCCGTGCAGACGCACGACATCGAAGTCGAGGTGCTGGAGGCATTCCGGGAGTTCACCCGCGCGCCGCGCGACGGCTTCTGGGGCTACGTCACCAACGGCGGCACCGAGGGCAACATGTACGGCATCTACCTCGCCCGGGAACTGCACCCGGACGGGGTCGTGTACTACTCGGAGGACACGCACTACAGTGTCGCCAAGATCCTGCGCCTGCTGCACGCGCGCAACATCATGATCCGCAGCCTGCCGGGTGGAGAGATCGACTACGAGGACCTGCACGCGACGATTGCCGTGCGCCGCGACGTGCCGCCCATCATCTTCGCCAATATCGGCACGACGATGACCGGCGCGGTCGACGACCTCGCCCGGATCCGCGCCGTGCTCGCCGACCTCGCCATCCCGGCGTCCTACATCCACGCCGACGCAGCGCTGAGCGGCATGATCCTGCCGTTCGTCGACGACCCGCAGCCGTTCGGCTTCGACGACGGCGTCGACAGCATCGCCATCAGTGGCCACAAGATGATCGGCGCACCGATACCCTGCGGTGTGGCGCTCGCCCGGCGTGCCGCCGTCGACCGCATCGCCCGTGCGGTCGAGTACATCGGTACGCTGGACACCACGCTCTCGGGCTCCCGCAATGCGATCACGCCGCTCATGATGTGGTATGCGCTGCGCACGCAGGGCACGGCTGGTTTCCGCACCATCGTCGCCCGCTGCATGGACATGGCAGACAACGCTATCGCGCGCATGCGCGCTGCCGGCATCGATGCCTGGCGGCATCGCAACTCGATCACCGTGGTGTTTCCACGGCCGGGACCGGCCGTCATCGCGCGCTGGCAGCTCGCCGTGCACCGCGACATCGCCCACCTGATCGCCATGCCCCATGTCGAGGAGCGCCACGTGGAGGCGCTGGTGGCCGATCTGGTGCGCGACCGCAGCCAGGAGGGCAAGTCATGAAGCAGATCACAGTGGTCGCCCGCAACCGGCCAGGGCTCCTCGCCGATGTCACCGGAACGCTCGCCGCAGCGGGCATCGACATCGAGAATGCCGATGCCCAGGCCTTTGCCGATTCCGCCGTCATCCTGCTCACCGTGGACCGCTACGACGACGCGCTGCGGGCCCTGCGCTCCGTGCCCGAGATCAATGCGGTCTCGGAGGATGCGATTCTCGTTCGGCTGCAGAACGAGCCGGGTGCCCTCGCCAGGTTGTCGCGCCGTTTCAAGGACGCCGGCATCGACCTGCGCAGCATCCGCTTCCTGCAGCGCGACGATGACTTCGCGCTGGTCGCCATCTCCACCGGCCGCAACGCCGAGGCACTCGACCTGGTGAAGGACCTGCTGGTGGGTTGAGGACGGTGCCGGGCTTTCGGGCCCGGCACCCGCACCGTCAGTACTTGAAGTTGAGGTCGAGCTGGAAGCGGTCGTAGTTGTGCTCGACGCCCGCATTCCCGCCAACCTCGTTGATGAAATAGGAGAGCGCGGCACTGGTCTTGTCCGTCAACGCGTAGGCACCGCGCAACAGGTGTCCGGAGTTGTCGGTGCCGCCGCCACCGAAGTCCGAATCCGTCCAGAGCCCGAATACCGCGTCGCGCTCCAGATCCTGATAGGCATAGAGGAACTCCCAGCTGCCCCGGGCCTTGGCCACGCCGAGTTGCGCGCCCGCCGCCCAGCCGGTGTCGAACTCGCCGGCATCGGTGTTGGTGACGTAGTCGATGAACAGGGACACGGGCATGCCGAACAGCGCGAAACCAAGCTCGGCAAAGCCCTCCAGCTCGTCGTAGTCGTAGAGGTAGCGGTTGTTCGCGTCCACCGAATTGCCGAAGAACTTCGCCGACTTGCCCGGCACGGCATAGAAGCCGCCCTTGCCCTCGGTATTGATGGTGAAGTAGCCGGCACCAGCCGTCAGCTTCAGTCCATCCGCGAAGGGCCAGGCAACGCCGATCTGCCCGCCGGCGCCGATCGCCTCCGTGCTGTCGCTGTCGCTCTCGACCCAGGTGGTCATGGCGTTGGCGAAAAAGATGCCGTTCACGTACGACAGCCCGAGACCCTCCGGATTGAGGTCGCCGTCCCAGATCAGCGAGTGCTTCCCGGGCTTGTAGAGGTTGTTCCTGAACTTGCCGCCGATGACGTTCAGGCCTTCCGCCGCCGCCCAGTTGAAGTAGGCGAGGTCGAGATAGATGTCCTTGCGCGAGCCGCCGCTGCCGATCGTCTGGTTGCTGGACACCGGATCGGCATCCTGACTCGTGGACAGCCCGAAACCGACCTCCAGACCAGGCTCCGGCCTGGCGACGATCCCGGCGCGTGCGCGGATGCGTTCCCGGTTGCGCTCATCGCTCCTGCTGTCGTCGTCGATGTTCTCGTAGCGACCGCGCAGGTCGCCCTGCAGCGTCACCTTCTCGGCCCATGAAGCCGCGGCCGGCCTGGCTGGTGCCACTGCAGGTGCCGCAGTCGTCGCCACGGCCTCCGCCTGGCCCGTACGCGCCTTCTCCGCAGCCAGCGCCTGCTCCATCTGACCGAGCTTCTGCGTAAGGGCCGCGATGCTGTCCTTCAGCGCCTGGAACTCCGCGTCGGTGACGGCGGCCGGGGTGAGCGGGCTGGCGAGCAGCAGGCCTGCCGCCAGAGCGAGTCGTTTGCCGTTCATGTTCGATGCACCTCTCGTGATTAAATCCATTGGAACGGGTGCATTGTCATTCCCCGAGGTTACGGATGCGTGACACGAACGACATGCGCCCAATGCTGCCTGCAGATCACTGGCTGAAGTCAGGCACCGTCCATCAGCCGGCGTGGCGCTGGGCGTCGCGTGCACTGCCTCAACCAAATCGACCTGTCACGTAGTCTTCGGTCAGCTTGTGACCTGGATTGGTGAAGATCTTCTCGGTGGGACCAACCTCGACGAGATTCCCAAGGTGAAAGTAGGCCGTACGCTGCGATACCCGCGCAGCTTGTTGCATCGAGTGGGTGACGATCGCGATCGCGTACTTCTCGCGCAACTCATCGATGAGGTCCTCGATTCGCGCCGTGGCGATCGGATCGAGCGCCGAGCAGGGCTCGTCCATCAGGATGACATCGGGGCTCACCGCAATGGCTCGTGCAATGCACAGTCGCTGTTGCTGCCCACCGGACAGCCCGGTACCCGGTTCGTCGAGGCGGTCCTTGACCTCGGCGAGGAGACCGGCACGTTCGAGGCTTTCGTAGACGATGTCGTCGAGCTGCCGGCGGCTGCCGGCGAGACCGTGAATACGCGGGCCATAGGCTACGTTCTCGAAAATCGACTTCGGAAACGGATTCGGCTTCTGGAACACCATGCCGACACGTGCCCGCAGGAGCACGACATCCATGTCCTTCGCGTAGATGTCCTGCCCGTCGAGGCGGAAATCACCCGTTACCCTGGCGGACTCGATGGTGTCGTTCATGCGGTTGAGACAGCGGATGAACGTTGACTTGCCGCAGCCGGACGGGCCAATGAGCGAGACCACCTCGTTGCGACCGATGTCGAGACTGACCTGCTTCAGGGCGTGCGTGTCGCCGTAGTGCACGTTGCAGTCACGTACGGTGATCACCGGTTCGCGGGCATGGATATCGCCGACGGTTCCGGACCCGCCCCCCGTTCGTTGACTGGTGGTCGGTATTACAGGTCGATCAGTGCTTCGGTCGTCCAACGGCACGACAGGACTGCCTCCAGGCAGGGCGTTTTCGCGTGTCATAGTTACCACAAGCTGAAGCTCCAGGTCACCGTCCGGCGGCGGTTCGCGACCTACCAGCGCCGCTCGAAGCGCCTGCGCAGCCAGACCGCCGCCAGGTTCATGACGAGCAGGAAGGCCAGCAGCACCATGATGGCCGCCGAGGTCCGCTCGATGAAGGCCCGCTCGGGACTGTCCGCCCATAGGTAGATCTGCACCGGCAGCGCCGTGGATGGATCCAGCGGCGTGCCTGGCACATCCGCCACGAACGCTACCATGCCTACCATCAGCAACGGCGCTGATTCACCGAGCGCGCGTGCCATGCCGATGATGGCACCCGTGAGCATGCCCGGCAGTGCCAGCGGCAGGACATGATGAAAGACCGTCTGCATCGGCGAAGCGCCGATGCCAAGCGCCGCTTCGCGCACCGAAGGCGGCACGGACTTGATGGCTGCGCGTGCCGCGATGATGATCACCGGCAGCGTCATCAGCGTCAGCACCAGTCCGCCCACTACAGGTGCCGAGCGCGGCAGACCGAGAACGTTGATGAACACGGCCAGTCCCAGCAGGCCGAAGACGATCGATGGCACGGCCGCGAGATTGTTGATGTTGACCTCGATGAAGTCCGTCCAGCGATTTCGCGGCGCGAACTCCTCGAGGTAGATCGCCGCCGCCACACCGAGCGGGAACGACAGCAGCAGCGTCACCAGCAGCATGAAGAACGAACCCTTGGTGGCACCCCAGACGCCGGCCATCTCGGGTTCACGCGAATCACCGGAAACGAAGAACGCCCGGTTGAAATGCAGCTCCAGGCGCCCTTCGGCCTTGAGCCGGTCCACCCAGGCCAGTTGCGCCCCGCCGGGTCGTCCGCTGACCCCTGCTCCTCGCCCCACGTGGCCCTTGAGGAGCATGTCCACGAAGTCGTCTGCCGGCAGCCACAGCGACTGGCGGGTGCCGAGCAACGAGGGGTTGGCGAGCAGCAGATCGCGAAGTTCGTATGCCGCCATCGGGCTGACCAGCCCATTGAGCTCACGACGTTCCCGTCGTTCCGTCACTTCCGGAAATTGCTCGCCCAGCGCAGACTTCACGAGAAGCTGGTAGTCGGCTCCGGACAACAGTCCCGGCTCGGCTCGACCCTCGGGATCCAGCAGGGCACGATCGAAGTGGATGTCGAGCCGGACCTGTGCCTGACGGAAGGCGGAATAGCCGTTGCCAACGACACTGGCGAGCAGCAAGCCCAGGAAGACGATTCCGAACATCACCGAGAACAGGCCATACAGGCGAAACCGGCGCTCGCTGGCATGGCGCCTTGCAACTCCCGCCTCCACCTTCCGTCGCGCCTCCGACACGGGCCGTGTTGGGTTCGCATCCGCTCCGGGGTTGTCGTTGCTCATTCGTACTGCTCCCGGTAACGACGCACGACCAGGAGCGCGACGATATTGAGCACCAGCGTGACGATGAACAGCACCAGCCCCAGGGCGAACGCCGCCAGCGTCTTCGGGCTGTCGAACTCCTGGTCACCCACCAACAGAGTGACGATCTGTACCGTCACCGTAGTGACAGCCTCCAGCGGATTTACCGTTAGCCGGGCCGATAACCCCGCGGCCATCACCACGATCATGGTCTCGCCAATGGCACGGGATACCGCCAGCAGCACGCCACCGACGATGCCCGGCAGCGCGGCCGGTATCACCACGCGACGGGTGGTCTCCGAAGTCGTGGCACCCAGGGCAAGCGAGCCGTCGCGCAGCGACTGTGGCACGGCATTGATGACATCGTCGGACAGAGAAGATATGAACGGGATGATCATCACGCCCATCACGAGCCCGGCGCCGAGCGCACTTTCCGAGGCCACGTCGAGGCCCAACGCTTCGCCGCCCTCACGCAGCAGTGGTGCCACCGTCAGCGCAGCGAAGTAGCCGTAGACAACCGTCGGGATGCCGGCCAGCACTTCCAGCAGCGGCTTGACCAGCGCGCGCATGCGCGGTTCCGCATACTCCGACAGGTAAATGGCGACCATCAGGCCAATGGGCACGGCCACGGCCATGGCGATGGCGGAGATCAGCAACGTACCGGCGAACAGCGGAACGGCGCCGAAGGCGCCCGAGGATCCGACCTGGTCGGGGCGTAACGCCGTCTGCGGACTCCACTCGAGGCCGAACAGGAAATCGATGATGGGCACCTGACCGAAGAAACGCACTGCCTCGAAGATCACCGACAGGAGGATGCCGACGGTCGTGAAGACAGCGAGAGTCGAGGCGCCGATGAGCAGCGCCTTGACCATCGCCTCGACGCGATTTCGTGCCCTAAGCTGCGGACGTATTGTCCAGCACGCGAGCGCACCACCAGCCAGCGCGAGTGCCAGCACGACCGCGGACAGCAGCCAGCGGGAAGCTGAGTGCAGCGCGAGAAACCGCCCGGCAACCGGTTCCAGCTCAGGCGGCCTCTCCCCGCCCATGGCCTGGCCGGAAGCCAGGGCGCGCACTTCATTCAGCACCAGACTCAGCTCCGACGCCTCCATTGAACGGTACGGCTCCGGCAGTGTCGTGATGACCTGTCCCATGACGACCCGGTCGCCGACCAGAGCCCACAACGCCAGCACCAGCAGCGCAGGAAGCGCCGAACACAAGGCGGCGTAGTAGCCATGGTGCGCAGGCAGCGAATGCAGATTGCGAATGCCACGATGACCACCGGCCATGGCGATGGCGCGGCGGCGGGCAGCGAAGTAGGCCAGTATCACCAGGGTGGCGAAGAGCAGCAGCATGGTTGTCAACCGCATGTTTCGCTGGTCTCCCTTTCCAGGCAGGAAACGACGGCGACCTGAAAACCAGGCCGCCGCCGGCACCATCTCATCGACGTCATGCCCCTGGGCGCCTTCTATTTCACGGGACCCATGGCCGCAAGATCGCGCGCTGCCTGCTGCACGGCACTCAACTCGGCGGCGGGCAGCGGAATCAGTCCCTTGTCGGACAGGTAACCTTCCGCACCCATCGTCTTGTTACTCGTGAACTCAGCCAGGAATTCCCTGAGGCCGGGAATCGGGCCGACATGCGCCTTCTTCACGTAGAAGAACAGCGGGCGTGACACCGGGTATGCACCCGAAGCGATGGCCTGAAAGGCTGGCGCCTGGCCGTCCACCGTCGCGCCCTGTACCGCGTCTTCGTTCTGCTCGAGAAAGCTGTAGCCAAAGATTCCCAAAGCGTTCGGATTGGCCTTCAGCTTCTGCACGATGAGGTTGTCGTTCTCACCAGCCTCGATGAAGCGCCCGTCCTCGCGGATGGTCTGGCATATCCCCTTGAACTTCACTTCGTCCTCTTCCTTGATGGCCGCGATCCACGGGAATGCCTTGCAGCCGCCTTCCATCGCCAGTTCCACGAACGCATCTCGCGTACCGGATGTCGGCGGCGGACCGAGCACTTCGATGATGCGGTCCGGAAGGGCCGGATCCACGTCACGCCAGGTCCTGTATGGGTTGGTTATCAGCGTCGCGCCACCCTTCGGATCCGGGACCTGCCTGGCCAGCGCCAGGAAGATGGCCTTGCGGGTCAGTGCGAGACGGGACGATGCCACGGAACTGGCGAAGACGATGCCATCGTAGCCAATCTTTATCTCGACGATCTCCCTGACCCCGTTCTTCGCGCACTCGGTTACTTCCGAGCTCTTGATACGACGCGAACTGTTGGCCACATCAGGATGCTTCACGCCGACGCCGGCGCAGAACAACCTGATGCCGCCGCCGGATCCCGTCGACTCGATCTTCGGTGTCCTGAACTTCGAGGTCCGTCCAAACTGTTCGGCCACCACGGTGGCGAACGGATAGACAGTGGACGACCCGACGATGCTGATGTAGTCGCGGGCGACCTGGCCCCAGGCCAGGGATGAAGCGAGTCCCGCCGCGATGAGCCCGGCCATGGGGCCGGTGTGAAAAATCCGTCGCACTGAAACCTCCCTTGTCGCACTTCCATGAGGTGCGGGCAGTCTAGGGTGGCCGTGTTACGGATTTGTGTCAGGGAGACCCATCTCCTGCTTGACGACCTCGATGCCGACGTGGCGGATGTCCTTGCCGTGCACCAGGTAGACGACGTACTCGGCGATGTTCTTGGCGTGGTCACCGATGCGCTCGAGCGCGCGGGCCGCCCAGGTGACATCAAGGAACCGGCGGATGGTACGCGGATCCTCCATCATCAGGCTGATGCACTGGCGGGTGATCATGTCGTATTGCTCGTCCACCAGCTTGTCTTCCTCCACCACGGCCAGTGCATCCTCGGCATCCATCCGCGAGAAGGCGTCGAGCGAATTCCTGACCATTTCCTGCACATGCCCGGCCAGTGCCTCCAGTTCGTGGTACTCGCCGTGCCCCTGCTTCTCGGTTGCGAGGTGCGCCGCCAGCATCGCGAGCTTGCGGCCCTCGTCACCGATGCGCTCGAGATCGGTGATGGCCTTGATGACCGAGATGACCAGGCGGAGGTCGGCCGCTGCCGGGCCACGCGTGGCAAGGATCCGGGTGCATTCCTCGTCGATGGCAACCTCCATGCGGTTGACCTTGTAATCCTCGGCAGCGATCCGCAGACCCATCTCGCTGTCGCCGGACACCAGCGCCTGAACCGCCACGTCGAGGTGCTGCTCCACCAGGCCGCCCATGCGCAGCACCTCGCTGCGGACGTGCTCCAGCTCCTCGTTGAAACGGCGTGAGATGTGCTGGCTGAAACTCTCTGCTTCCATGGCGGCCTCACTTTGAGCGCATTGGCTCATGCAATCGGTTGCTCACGAGGATACGGCAAGGCGATGCGGCGGAAAATGACAGGTGAACTGACTGCCCTCACCGATGCGGCTGCGAATCTCCAGCACGGCGTCGTGGCGGCGCAGGGCATGCTTGACGATGGCCAGCCCCAGGCCCGTGCCGCCCGCGTGGTACGCCCGCCCGCGATCGGTGCGATAGAAACGCTCGGTCACCCTCGGAATGTCCTCCTCGGCGATACCGATACCGGAATCTGCCACCGTCAGGTGCCCACCCTCATCATCGACGTTCCAGCAGATGCGGATCGTGCCTGCTGCCGGCGTGTAACGCACAGCGTTGGAAACGAGATTGGTGACGACGGACTGCATCTCGGCAGCATCGCCCAGCACCCGCGCGTCGCTGCCAATTTCCACCTCGACCTGGCGGGGGGACCCGGGTGTGACCATTGCCTCCCGGCGCGCCGTTTGCAACAGGCCTGCCATGTCGACGGCTCGCTCGTGTGAACAGCGCGCGCCGGATTCCAGCCTGGACAACTGCAACAGATCATCGAGCAGCTGGCTCATGCGCTGCGACTGAGCACGCATGTCGGTTATCGGCTCGTACCAGAGGTCTGCCAGATCCTCATCGCCCGCCATGGCATCGAGGTAGCCGCTGATGACCGTCAACGGTGTGCGCAACTCGTGTGATGCATTGGCGACGAAATCGCGGCGGGTACGTTCCAGCCTCACGTCTTCCGTGATGTCGCGCACCAGCAGCAGGGACTGGTGCGGCCCGTAGGGGATCAGCAGACAGAACAGCCAGTTGTCGCCACCGACCGGCGCGGGTACCTCGACCCCCGGACCATGGTCGTTTCCATGCAGGTAGGCGATGAAATCCGGGTGGCGCAGCAGGTTTTCAATGCGCTGTCCGCGGTCCCTCAGGCGACGCAGGCCGAGCAGCCGTTCGGCAGCGATGTTGTGGGCGACGATCTCCCGCTTTTCATCGAGCAGTACTCCACCATCCGGGAATGCTCCGGCCGAGGCCCGCAGCTCGCGCACGAGCCGGCGCCAGCGCCGACGTTCGTGCCGCACCTTGTCCCTGAGATATTCGATCCGGGCGAAAACCGGCGGCCAGATGCCGACGCCGTCCGGCACGGCTTCGATGTGGCCGGTGCGAAGCCAGGTATCGAGCCGGTACAGGTTGACGAGGTGCCAGCCCAGCAGCGCCAGTGCCCCACCGAGCAAGCCGACCACCGCGTGGTCATACAGCCAGCCCACCAGCCCTCCCATGGCCAGCGCAGCCAGGTGGCGCAGCAGCGAGGAACTCCACACGGGCGACATCGACGGTCCCGCTGCTGTGATCTAGCGGACCGACAGGCGGTAGCCCGTCCCGCGTACCGTCTGCACGTAACGTGCACCACCAGAAGGCTCCAGAGCCTGGCGCAACCGCCGGACATGGACATCGACCGTACGTTCCTCGATGTACACGTTGCGGCCCCAGACCTGGTCGAGCAGCTGGCTGCGCGTGAATACGCGCTCCTGGTTCTGCATGAGGAACCTGAGCAGGCGGTATTCGGTAGGCCCGAGATTGACCTGGTGATCGCCCACACGTACGCGACAACCCACGGTGTCGATGCACAACTCCCCAGCTACCAGAACGACGTCATCCGGCGGGCTGGCGCGCCTCAGCAGAGCATTGATCCTTGCCAGCAATTCGCGCGCCGAGAACGGCTTGGTGATGTAGTCATCGGCACCACCCTCGAGACCGGTGAGCTTGTCGCGCTCCTCGGCACGTGCGGTCAGCATGATGATGGGAAGGTCGCGACTCGATTCGTCACGACGCAACGTACGCATCAACTCCAGCCCGCTCGAGTCCGGCAGCATCCAGTCCACCAGCACCAGGTCAGGGCGACCATCGGCGATGAGGGTCCGTGCCGTCGTGCAGTCCGGCGCCTCCTCGACGTCGAACCCGGCCCGGGTCAGATTGAAGGCAATCATGCGTCGGATCGGCGCCTCGTCTTCGACGATCAGTACCTTCCTGGCGCCCATCGAGCGTTGACTCACCGCCATGGCTGCGGATTGCACCAATCTTGTATTACAAACAGGTTACGCAGGCAAACTGTTCGACGCCTGTGGAGCAGCCTCCCGGTACCCACTGTCGCGGATCGTCTGCCGGAGGGCATACTAGGTTGATGGCACACCGGCAGGCAGATTGTGCCCAAAGGGCGTGTGCGCCCCGTCACATGGCACAGGATACCGACAACGACGGCGTGACCCTCGCCTGGATCGCCCTCGCAGCTGGCCTCCTGCCGCTGCTCGTCGTGCACGCCTGCTACCTCCTGTCGGCAGGTGCCGGACTGATTCCCGGCTGCATCCCCTATCTCACCGGCTGCACCTCGATCAGTGCCGCCGGGCGCCACGGCACGGGGTTCTTCCTGTTCAAGGCCGGGATGATCCCGGCTGCCGTGCTGATGGGGACATACTGGTGGCTCGCGCGGCGCTGGCTCCTGGCGCTCGGCCATCCGGACGACACCCCGACGCGCATCATCGTGGCGCTCGGCGTGATCTCCGCGGCGTTCCTCGTGCTCTACACGGTGTACCTGGGATCGAAGGGCGACTTCTACAACCTGATGCGCCGCTTCGGCGTGAATGTGCACCTGTCGTTCGGCGCACTGGCGCAAATGCTGCTGGTGCGGGAACTCGCCCGCCTCCGGCCGGATGGCCCTGTGCGCCGGGCGCTGCGGGCGAAGCTCATGTTGCTCGCTGCACTGCTCACGCTCGGGCTGGCGAGCATCCCGGCGGGGAACTTCATCGCCGACAAGGATCGTGCCGAGAACGTGATCGAATGGTGGTTTGCAGCGCTGACCAGCAGTTACTACCTGCTGAGCGCCGCCGCCTGGCGAGCGACCGGCTTTCGCGCCCGGTTCCAGGCCGGTACCGGTGCCAGGCGCGAACGCGCCTGACACCGGTACCTGTGATCACGGCGCCTGCTTGGCCGATTCCTGCTGGATGAAGGCGATGACGTCGGCGCGGTCCTGCGGGTTCTGCATGCCGACGAACACCATCTTGTTGCCCGGCAGGAACTCACTCGGGCGCTGCAGCCAATGGTCGATCTGCTCGACCGTCCAGGTGATGCCGGACTTGGCCACCACGTCCGAATAGGCGAAGTCGGCGGCGGTGCCGGCCGCACGACCGATCACGGCGTGCAGCGTCGGCCCGATCTTGCCGGGCTCGGAATCCGGCAGCAGGCTGTGGCAGGCGCGGCACTGCAGGAACAGTATCTTGCCGCGGGCGAGGTCGGCCCTGGCGATCGCGGCCGCGAGTTCGGCGTTCTCCGTCGCCGTGGCAGCCGGTGCCGCAGCGCCTTCCGCGGCCGGTGCCTCGGCAGCCGGCGGCGGTGGTGGTGCAGCCTCCGGGGCCGGTGGTGCCGGCGGCGGGCCGCCGCAGGCGGCCAGCGCCAGAACGAGGGTGGTGACGATCGAGTAGCGGCCGATACGCATGACGAGTCCTTCCGGTCAGTGGTGGTCTAGGGAGACGGTGCCGCCGCGGCCCGGCGCAATTCGGCGGCGCGATGGATCGCGCGACGAATGCGCGGATAGGTCCCGCAGCGGCAGAGGTTGGTGATGGAACCGTCGATCGCCGCGTCGTCCGGCGCCGGGTTCTGCTCGAGAAAAGCGGTCACTGCCATGATCATGCCGGGCTGGCAGTAGCCGCACTGGGGCACCTGCTCGTCGATCCAGGCCTGCTGCACGGGGTGCAGGTGCTCGAGCGTGCCGAGACCCTCGATCGTCGTGACCTCACGGCCATCGACGGCTGCCGCCGTGACCGCGCAGGAACGCACGGCGCTGCCTTCGATGTGTACCGTACAGGCACCACACACGGCGATGCCGCAGCCATACTTGGTGCCGGTCTGGCCGAGCACGTCGCGGAGTACCCAGAGCAGCGGCATCTCGCCCGGGACGTCGGCACCGACGTCCCGGCCGTTGAGGCGAAAGCGGATCATCGGCGTAGTCTAGCCGCTTCTGGGATAGTTTACTTTTGGCTGTCCCCGAACCCGCAGGACAGTAAACTGTCTCCAACGGCGGGAGGTTCTGCGATGAACAGGATCCTGGTACTGGGCGCCGGCAAGATCGGCTCGCTGATCGCCGGGCTGCTGGCGGAGAGCGGTGACTACGAGGTGCACCTGGCCGACAGCCGGCCGGGAGCGGCCGAAGACGTGGCGAGGGCTCACGGCCTGGCCAATGTGCTGCCGATCGTGCTCGACGCCGCGCGACGCGAGGACGTCGCCGCCTGCGTGGCCGAGCGGCGCATCGAAGCACTGGTGCCGGGGCTGCCCTACTACCTCAACGAGCGCGTCGCCGAGGTGGCGCGCGACCGGGGCTGCCACTACTTCGACCTGACCGAGGACGTGAACGTGGCGGCCATGGTTCAGCGGCTGTCCACCGGCGCCAGCGTCGCCTTCGCGCCCCAGTGCGGACTTGCACCGGGCTTCGTCAGCATCGCCGCTGCTGAACTCATCCGCCACTTCGAGGCACTGCGCACGGTGAAGCTGCGGGTCGGGGCACTCCCGCAGCTTCCGAACAACGTGCTCAAGTACTCGCTCACCTGGTCGACCGACGGGCTCATCAACGAGTACGGCAACCCCTGCCTGTCCGTCGTCGACGGCCGGTGCCGCGAGGTGCTGCCGCTCGAGGGCCTGGAGGAGATCGAGATCGATGGCCAGCTCTACGAGGCGTTCAACACCTCCGGGGGGCTCGGCTCCCTCGCCGGCAGCTACGGCAGCGGCGTCGAGAGCATGGACTACAAGACCATCCGCTATCCCGGCCACTGCGAACAGATGCGCCTGCTCATGAGCGGCCTGAAGCTCAACCAGGACCGCCCCACGCTCAAGCGCGTGCTGGAGAACGCCGTGCCGCAGACGCTGCAGGACGTGGTGATCATCTACGTGGCGGTGACCGGGCTGCAGGACGGCGAGCTGCGCGAGGAGAACTACGTCAACAAGGTGTATCCCCAGGTCATTGCCGGCCGGCTGTGGTCGGCCATCCAGGTCACGACCGCAGCCGGATTGTGCGCGGTGCTCGACCTCGTGTTCCGCTCGCCACAGCAGTACCGCGGCTTCGTTCGCCAGGAGCAGTTCCCGCTGCCGCAGGTGCTCGGCAACCGTTACGGCCGCTATTTCGCCGAGCAGTCGAACAAGGACGTGTCGCTGCGTCTCGTGGCTGCCGGCCGCACCGGGCACCAGCGCGCCCGGCCGGCGAGCTGAGCCATGAGACGCCTCCCCGTCTCGCTCGGCCTCGACCGTCGCAACCCCGGCGTCTCCTCGGCCGGTGCCTGGCACCGCGGCGGGCGCGCCCCGCGCTTCACCACCGAGAATCCGGCCACCGGCCGGGTACTCGGCGAGGTGCTCGGCGCCACGGCGCGCGACTACGAGGAACTCGTCGGCGCGAGCTGGGAGGCGTTCCTGGAATGGCGCGAGATCCCGGCCCCCCGCCGCGGCGAGGCCGTGCGCCGCATCGCCGATGCCCTGCGCGCGCACAAGGATGCGCTCGGCACGCTGGTCAGCCTCGAGGCCGGCAAGATCAAGGCCGAGGGCGACGGCGAGGTGCAGGAGATGATCGACATCGCGGATTTCGCGGTCGGCCTCGCGCGCCAGCTCTACGGCCTGACCATGCCCTCGGAGCGGCCGCGCCACCGCCTCTACGAGCAGTGGCAGCCGCTGGGGCTGGTCGGCATCGTCACAGCCTTCAACTTTCCCATGGCCGTGTGGTCGTGGAACGCCTTCATCGCTGCGGTGTGTGGCAATGCCTGCATCTGGAAGCCCTCGCCGAAGACACCCCTGTGCAGCATCGCCGTGCAGGCGATCTGCAACGAGGCGCTCGCCGACGGCGGCTACCCGCCGGTGTTCAGCCTGCTCAACACGGACGATGTCGCGCTCGCCGAACGCTTCGTCGACGACCGGCGCATCGACCTCCTCTCCTTCACCGGATCCACCGCCGTCGGCCGCCGCGTCGCACAGCGCGTCGCCGGCCGGCTCGGGCGCTATCTGCTCGAACTCGGCGGCAACAACGCGATCATCGTCGACGCCCGGGCCAACCTCGACCTGGCCGTGCCCGCCATCCTCTTCGGTGCCGTCGGCACCGCGGGCCAGCGCTGCACCAGCACGCGCCGGCTGCTGGTGCACCACACGCGGGTGAAGGACCTGACGCGGCGCCTGGTCGCGGCCTACGGACAGATCCGCATCGGCGACCCGCTGAAGAAGGGCACGCTCATGGGGCCACTGATCGATGCCGCCGCCGTCGAGCGCCATCTCGCGACGATCGACGAGCTGCGCCAGGCCGGCGCGAAGATCCTGACAGGCGGCGGCCGCTTGCGGCGCGCGGGCCATTTCGTCGAACCGGCCATCGTCATGGCCGAGAACGACTGGCCCGCGGTGCAGCGCGAGACCTTCGCACCAATTCTCTACGTGATTCCGTGCCGCGACCTCGACGAGGCCATCGCACGGCAGAACGCCGTGCCGCAGGGCCTGTCGTCGGCCATCTTCACCGACCGCCTGCAACACGCCGAGCGCTTCCTGTCGGCCGCCGGCAGCGACTGCGGCATCGCCAACGTCAACATCGGCACCTCGGGCGCCGAGATCGGCGGCGCCTTCGGTGGCGAGAAGGACACCGGCGGCGGCAGGGAAGCGGGATCCGACGCCTGGAAGGCCTACATGCGCCGGCAGACGGTGACGATCAACTGGGGCGATGCCCTGCCGCTCGCGCAGGGGATCGATTTTTCCTGACGGACATGGCGCCATCAACCCGCGGCAGCAACGAGCCCCGGGGTTGGCAGAGAGATCGAGCCGACAGCATTTCGGGTCGTTCGGACCCGATATCCCGGGTGGCAGAAATGGCACCTGATCACGCAAGCTGCCCGAGCCTGGTTGCGAACCCGCCCGACGCGGTAACGCAATCCTTGATCGTTGCAGGCATCGGCCGTAATGTAAGGAAGATCCTTACTCATGCTTCTACCGATGATCACCAGCAAGCTGACGACCAAGTCGCAGACCACGATACCCCAGGCGGTCAGGGCCGCATTGCGGGTGAAGGCCGGCGACGAGATTGCCTACCAGATCGAAGGTGAACGCGTCATTCTGACCAGGGCAAGCGGCACAGCGCAGGCCGACGACCCATTCCGTACGTTCAGCGAATGGAACTCGGACGCGGACCGCAAGGCCTATGCCGGTCTTTAAACGCGGCGATGTGGTAAAGGTTCCGTTTCCCTATACGGACCGGGCCACGCGCCAGGCGCGACCGGCACTGGTCGTGTCCTCGCCCGACCTGCAGGCTGATCACGGCCTGCTTTGGGTCCTGATGATCACCAGCGCACACAACCGCGGTTGGCCCGGTGATGTCGGCATCGGCAGCCTGCGAGCAGCCGGGCTGCCGGTTCCCTCCGTGATCCGCACGGCCAAGATGGCCACGATCGACGCGGGTGACGCCACGAAGCTCGGACGAATCCCAACCGCTGTCCTTCGACAGGTTGCCGAGCAGGTACGGAAGACTGCTGGGCTTCAGTAACGGGCGGGATCCGTCCGTGAGCCGCCAGCGCGTCCCGGCTGCTCAGATCCCGTCGAGCTGCAGCGCGCCGGGATTCATGATGCCCTGCGGATCGAGCTGCTTCTTGAGATCGCGCAGCACGCGGGCGGCCTCCGGCTGGCGTCCTTCCATGTACGGGTAGCATTTGCCGACCTGCATGTGGATGGCACCGGCCGCCGCGAACAACTGCCGGATCCTGCCGCGCAGTTCCTCCACCAGCGCCCGCCCCTCGGGGTTGGCCGGATATTCCGGCAGCGTGCGCAGGTACTCGGCGGGCAGGTAGCGCTGGTGGAACAGCGTGCGATCGTCCTCCCAGTAGAACACCGGCTCGTACAGGAACCCCTGCGTGTTGATGGCCGTGAACATCGCGCCCTTGTCGACCTTGAGCGCGCGCATGCGCTCGAGGTTGTCCGCGTACAGGCGCGAGATCCGGCCGTGGAACTCGGCGACCTTCGAGAACGGCAGGATGCCGTGCATCGGCACCCAGCGTTCGCCCTTCGGACCGAGCACCGGGTAGAGCGGGATGAACGGCATGGCGCGGATCACGGTGGGCACGGTGTTGGCGATCTCCTCGCCGTGACCGGCCATCACCCGGCGCAGCACGGCGAGCTTGCCGGCCACCTCCGCGCGTGAGACGCCCTCCACGGTGTAGTGCGCCGAGTAGTCGTGACCGGCGAAGAAGCGCTTGCCCGCGGCCGCCATGCGCAGCAGCTTGCCGAGCCCTTCGGCGGGGTTGCGGGCCGTCTTCGCCACCGCCAGTGCAGCGGTGACAGCGCCTTTGGTGTCCGTCTTGCTGAGCTGGCCCTGCTGCAGTTTCGGATCGAGGCCGAAGGTGTCGGCGGTGACGTTCTCGCGTGCGGCTGCCGCCATGCCGGCGGCCATCTGCTCGAAGCTGCCGAAACCGAACGACACGGCACCATCGAATGGCGGCAGCCGGATCAGCCGCAGGCTGATGCTCGCCTTCACGCCGAGCGCACCGGCATCACCGCAGAACAGGCCGGTCAGGTCGGGCCCGTACCAGCGGAAGAACGGTTTGCCGTTCGCCGCCGCCTGTGCCCCGGTGCGCAGAATCTCGCCGCTGGCGAGCACGATCTCGAAGCCGAGCACGGCATCAGCCGAGATGCCGTAGTTGCCCGACCCGAGGCTGACGCTGTTCTGTGAGGCGGAACCGCCGATGGTGGCCTTGAGGCCCGAGAACGGCCCCCAGAACGAGGTGCGCAGGTTCTTCACCCGCAGTGCCCGCCACAGGTCGTGCCAGGTGACGCCGGGCTCGACCGTGACGTACATGTCCTGCTCGTTGATCTCGATGATGCGCGTCAGGCGGCAGGTGTCGACCAGCACGGCCTGCGGCGTGACCGGCACGTAGCCGTCGGTATAGGAAGCTCCGCCGCCGCGCATGACGATCGCGGTACCGGCATCGGCCGCGATGCGCACGATGGCCTGCAGTTCGGCCGTGGACCCGGGCCGCACCACCGCGACCGGCAGCTCGCCGGCGCGATACACGTCCATGGCATGGAACTGGCGTTCGGCGGTGTCGGTGAGCACGTGCTCGCGGCCGATGGCGGCCGCTAGGCGCGCCACGATGTCGTGGGCGGAGGCGGGAACTGCGGACATGGCGGGTGACCCGTGTTCGTCGTGGTGGCAGGGGCGGCCGCCATGGTAGTAGGGCAGGCTCGCAAATTGAAGGTGCCGGTGGAGAGCCGGGGGCGGGGACCGGGGCGGCCGGACGCTCCCGACGGCCATCCCTGGCCTCTGGTCGCTCGGGTCTCGCGGGCGCTCGGCATCCTGCCTCGCTGGCTCGACACGCCCGCCGCCCCGGTCCCCGCCCCCGGCTCTCCGACCCCATCACGTTTCGTGGCAACCCGATATCCCGGTCTCCGGCCAGCGCCACCGTCACTGTGACGTCCGTCAACGCCGCCGGCGCCGACATAATCCACACTGCGGCCACGACCTGGTCCCAACGCCCCACGGGCCACGAACGAGGCTGAGCCGTGTACCGCGAGCATTTCAACCTGAGGGAACGGCCCTTTACCCATGCACCGGGGCAACGCTTCTTTGCCCCGAATGCCAGCGTCACCGATGCCATTGCCCGCCTGCGTCACCTGCTGACCGCACGCGACTCGGTGGCGCTGCTCACCGGCGGTCCCGGCACCGGCAAGACGACGCTGGTCGAGGTCGCGCTCGCCGAGATGCCCGCCCCGACCCCGCGCGTGGCGCGCGTGGACCTGCGCTACGGCGAAGCCGAGGAAATCTACACGGCCATCCTCTTGGCACTCGGCGAGGACCCCGGCGAGATGCGCCCGGCCCGCGCCCTGCTCGAACTGCGCCGGCTGATGGCACGCCTGGTCCGCGACGAACAGCCACTCGTGCTGTGTCTGGATATCGGCGGCATCAGCACCGACGTGGCGCGCCACCTGCTGCGGGTCGTCAACCTGGCCGGTGAGCACGACGGCCGCCTGAACATCGTCCTGATGGGCCCGCACCCGCTGCACCAGCAGGTCGACGTACCGGCGCTGATCCAGCTGCGCCAGCGCATCACTTTCCGCCACCGCGTGAGGCCGCTGACGCTGGCGGAGACCGAGCGCTACGTCCGCCACCACGTTGCCGCAGCGGGCGCCGATGCGAGCGCCCTGCTCTCGAGCAGTGTCGCCGCGGCGGTGTACTGCTACGTAGCCGGCGTGCCCCGGCTGATCAACACGCTGCTCGATGCCGTGCTGAGCGAAGCCTGCCTGCAGGACCTGCAGCGACCGGACGGCAACCTCGTCAAGCGCACCGCCGAGGGTCTCGGCTGGAAGCCGATGACCCCCACCCAGTCAGCGCCCGATCCCGGCCCGCGTGCCGTCACGCAGGCATCGCGCCCCGCCGCCGTGCGCGGCGCACCCGCCAGGGTCGCGGTGGTGGCCAGCCAGGCCGCCGCCACGCCGCCGGAACCCGCCGTGGCGAAAGTGCCCGATCTGCCACCGCCGAGCGAGATGACCCTGCAGTTGCGTGCCGAAGCGGCCACCGGCCGCACGGCCGACGTCGCGCTCGCCTCGGACGGCCGCTCACCGACCGCCGCCGTCTTCGGCCGCGGGGACACCGCACCCGGCAGGACCGCCGACGCGGGTGGCCTCGCCCCGCCAGCCGTCGCCATGGACGAAGTCGACACCAGCGCCACCGGCATGCTGCGCCTGCAGGATCTCGACGAGCGTTTCGCCGAGACGATCTTCGGCAAGGAAGCCGAGGACGCCGTCGCCCGCCGCGGCCACTGAGCGCGACTCAGTTCTTCCGCGACGTCTCGGGTACCAGCAGCCGCTCGCGCTCGGTGCGGATCAGCGCGTTGCGCGCGGACCATTGCTGGCGCGCATCGAGCGACGCGAGCCACTGCACCTCCCCGGCCATCGCCACGGCCACGGGCACGCCGCCGCGGTAGAGGACGCGATTGCGCGGCCCGGCTGCAACGCGCGGCCCCGGGGTAACGATGCCACAGAGATTCAGCGGATCGGCCGCGGCGAGGGCGATCTCCTCGTCGCGACGCGCGGCCTCGCGCATGCCGCGCAGCCCTTCCACGGCCTCGCTGCGTGCGAACTGCTCGCCGCTGAAGCTGCTCACGAAGCGTCCGCCACGGACTTCGCCGCGCGCCTCGAGCCGGCGCAGCACGCGCACGAGATCGCGCCACGGCGGCAGCCACCAGGCCTCCCGCTGCAGCAGCGCGCGAAACACCACGCCGTAGCGATCGAGCAGCGCCCAGGCGACGGCCTGCATTGCCGCGTCGTCGGTACGCTCGGCGGCGGAAATGGCCGCCGGCTCGACGAGCGACCAGCGCCCCGCCGCGTCCAGGCTCACCGCCCCGGGACGCAGCGGACGCGCAAAGCTCGCCCGGCGCGCCGGCGGCGTGACGAGGGCGCGCAGGCCACCGAATCCGTCCGAGGTGGCGAGACCCCAGGCGACGAGTTCGGCGAGTCCCTGCTCGACCTGCGTGCGCAGGAGCCCCGTGGCGCGGACGAGGTCGACGAAGAACATGGCACCGCGCTGCCCGAGCACCGCGCGCACCGCGCGCGCACTCGCCGCGAGGGGCAGCTCGCCCGCATCGGAGGGCGCCAGCCACGGCAGCCAGGCCTCCGCTTCACCGCGTTCCAGGAACACGATCGGCGTGGCGCGCACGGGAGCCGCGCGCCGCTGGGCCTCCCGGCGCTCAGCGAGCGCACGCAGCCAGGTGAACTGGCCTGCCCCGAGCACGGTGTCGAGGTCGCCCGCCAGGTAGTGTTCGACGCGCGCCGCGAGCAGTGCCGGTTCCCAGGCGGCGGCGGTCACCGGGAACCCGCGCAGCCGGTGCAGGGCCTGACGCACGGCCTCGGCTCCGGTGGCGCGCTCCTCGCCGAGCCCATGCCAGGCGAACAGGAACCGCATGAACACGGCGGGACTGACCGGCTCGACCTGTGAACGCAGCCGCTGCAGGGTCTGGCGATGGATGCGCGCGAGGAGGCGCCGGTCGCACCACTCCTCGTCGGCCGCCGGCGGGCTGCGATACTGGCCGCGCATGGCGACGCCCTCGGCCTCGAGGGCGAGCAGCGCCATGCCGACCTCGCCGGCCGGCAGTCCGAGCGGGGCGGCGAGTTCCTCCGCGGTGACCGGCCCGAGGGTTTCGAGGCGGGCACGGATGAGCTCACGCAAGGCGTCGGCGCGCGTCGCTGCCGCGCTGCGGGCACCGGCGGTCACGGGCGTGATCGGTGGTTGCAGCGTGATTCCCGGCAACACCGCCAGCAACTGGGCGAGCCGCTCGGCCGCCACCCAGAGGCGGCGCCCGCCAGCGGTCACCGCGACCGTGGCGCGACGTGCCGCCACCAGCGTTTCGAACCAGGCCAGCCAGCCGCCGGAATCTCCCGGCTCGAGTCCCGCCTCCTCCTCGACGATGAAGCCGCCGAGCACCAGCGCATCGTGCAGTTCGTCGGCATGGCGCGGGTCGGGCCAGGCCTCCTGGCACACGCGGTCAATGGCAGCCGGATCGAGGCGCGCAAGATCGGTGGCTTCGGCCGGATCGAGCAAGTGGCGTGCGCGCACGGCCTGCGTACGTCGTTCCTCGGCCGGGGCATCGTCGAGGAAGGCATAAGGACGGGCACTGAGGATCTCCTGCGCCAGCGGCGAGGGCGTGGTGACGTCGCGCGCGAGCACGCGCACCGCACCGGACTCGATGCGCGCCAGCAGCGCCTCCAGGCCCTCGATGTCCATCAACTCGTGCAGGCAGTCGTGCAGCGCCTGGGCCACCAGCGGATGGTCGGGCACCTGGCGGTCGCCGACGAGGTTCTCGGCGCAGGCGATCTGGTCGGGGAATACCAGCGCCAGCAGGTCCTCGGCGTCGCTGCGCTGGAACTGTGGCGGTACCTTGCGGCCGTCACGGAAGCGGCGCAACGCCAGCGCCGTGGTCGCCACCCAGCGCCAGCGCGTCGGGAACATGGGAGCCGCGAGCAGCGCCTGCACCAGCACCTGGCGCACGCTGCCGGCCTTCAGCCAGGAGGCCACCTCGGCCAGCACGAAGCTGTGTACCGGCCCCAGCGAGATGACGATGCTGTCCTCGAGCGCAGCTGCCTGCAGCTCGTAGTTGAACTTGCGGCAGAAGCGCTTGCGCAGGGCAAGGCCCCAGGCGCGGTTGATGCGCGAGCCGTAGGCCGAATGGATCACCAGGTGGCAGTCGCCGATCTCGTCGAAGAAACGCTCGAGGATGATCGTCTCGCGTGTCGGCACCTCGCCAAGCGCCACGCGCGCGGTGCCGAGGTAATCCACGAGCTGTGCGGCGGCGGCCGGCACCAGGCCGAGCTCGCGCTCGAGCCGGGCGCGGGCCCGCCCGGTGCCGAGTTCGGCGTCGGCAGCCACCTGGTCGCGCAGCCGCGAGACCGCGTGGGAGAGTTCGTCGCTGCGCCCGGGTGCCTCGCCGAACCAGAACGGGATGTTCGGGGGCTGGCCGCCGGCATCCTCCACCAGCACCCGACCGGTTTCCACGCGCGCGATGCGATAGGACGCATTGCCAAGCTGGAAGATGTCGCCCGTGAGGCTCTCGAAGGCGAAATCCTCGTTGACCGTGCCGATCGCCAGCTCCTCGGGCAGCAGGACCACGTCGTAGTCGAACTGGTCCGGAATCGCCCCGCCGTTGGTGATGGCGGTGAGCCGCGCCCCGGTGCGTCCGCGCAGCAACCCGTTGACGGCGTCGTGATGCACGTGCAGCGACCGGCGCCCGCGACGGGTCGTGAAGCCATCGGCCAGCATCGCCACCACCTGATCGAAGCTCGCCCGAGGCAGGGTGCGATACGGTGCCGCGCGCCGCACCAGGGCGTACAGCCCGTCCACCGTCCACTCGCGCGCGGCGACCTCGGCGACGATCTGCTGGGCAAGCACGTCGAGCGGGGCGCCAGGCGGACGGATGGCGTCGAGCTCACCGCGGCGCACGGCATCGAGCAGCGCCGTGCACTCGACCAGGTCGTCGCGCGACAGCGGAAACAGCCGGCCCTTCGGCAGCGCATCCACACCGTGGCCCGAGCGGCCCACGCGCTGCAGGAAAGTCGCGATGGCCCGCGGACTGCCAATCTGGCAGCACAGGTCCACGTCGCCGATGTCGATGCCGAGTTCGAGCGAGGCGGTAGCGACCAGCGCCTTGAGCTCGCCGGCTTTCAACCGCTGCTCGGCGTCCAGCCGGTGATCGCGCGCGAGACTGCCGTGGTGGGCAGTCACCACACCCGGATCGAGCCGCTCGGCGAGATGGCGCGCGACGCGTTCCGCGAGCCGCCGCGTGTTGACGAAAATGAGCGTGGAACGGTGCTCGCGTACCAGTGCCGCCAGCCGGTCGTAGGCCTCCTGCCACACCTCGGTGGCCATCACCGGCGCCAGGGGCGAGGACGGCAACTCGATGGCGAGGTCGCGCTCGCGCACGAAGCCGGTGTCGACCACCTCGCAGGGTTCCTGCCGGTCGCCCAGGAGGAATCCGGCCATGCGCTCGAGCGGCTTCTGCGTGGCCGAGATGCCGATGCGCAGCGGCTCGCTGGCACACAGCGCCGCGAGCCGCTCGAGCGACAACGCCAGGTGCGCGCCGCGCTTGTTGCCGGCGAGTGCATGCAACTCGTCGACGATCACCGTGCGCACCGTCGCGAGCATCTGCCGGCCCGAGGCCGTGGTGAGCAGGATGTAGAGCGATTCGGGCGTGGTCACCAGGATGTGCGGCGGCTGCCGGCGCATGCGCGCGCGCTCGGCTGCCGGCGTGTCGCCGGTGCGTACCGCAGCGCGGATCCCGAGCGGTTGCAGCACCAGCGCCTGGATGCCGGCGAGCGGCTCCTCGAGATTGCGGCGGATGTCGTTCGACAGCGCCTTCAGCGGTGACACGTAGAGCACGCGTACTTCGTCGGGCAGCGGCCCGGACGCGGCCTCGCGCACCAGCTCGTCGATGGCTGCCAGGAAGGCGGCGAGCGTCTTGCCCGATCCGGTCGGTGCGGCGAGCAGCGCGTGACGGCCCGAACGGATCGCTGGCCAGGCGCGCCGCTGCACCGACGTCGGCGCCGCAAAGCGCGTCGCGAACCAGCGCGCCACGGCAGGATGAAAATCGTTCTCCGGCATCGGTTGCCTGCGCCCTGACGGGCTTCTCCTTATACGCCCACCCCCCGGCGCCAGTCGATATACTGACCCGATGCGCGCTGTCGAGATCAGGGAGCCCGGCCCACCGGAGGTGCTCGTCGTCACCGAGCGCCCGGTCCCCGTCGCCGGACCGGGCGAGATCCTGATCCGCGTCGCCGCAGCCGGCGTCAACCGCCCCGACTGCCTGCAGCGGCGCGGCATCTATCCCGCCCCGCCCGGCGCCTCGGACCTGCCCGGCCTCGAGGTCGCCGGCCATGTCGCTGCGCTCGGCGCCGGCGTGACCGGCTGGCAGCCGGGCGAGCGGATCTGCGCGCTGCTCGCCGGCGGCGGCTATGCGGAGTTCTGCGCCGCACCGGCCGTGCAATGCCTGCCCGTGCCCGCCGGCCTGTCGCTCACCGCGGCTGCGGCCGTTCCGGAAACCTTCTTCACCGTGTGGACCAACGTGTTCGAGCGCGGCGCGCTCTCGGCCGGCGAGACCCTGCTGGTGCACGGCGGGGCGAGCGGCATCGGCACCACGGCGATCCAGCTCGGCCGGGCTTTCGGCGCCGAGGTGCTGGCGACCGCCGGCAGCGCGACCAAGGCGGCGCTCTGCCGCCAGCTCGGTGCCGTGCGGGCGATCGACTACCGCAGCGAGGACTTCGCGTCGGCCGTGCGCGCGCACACCGGCGGGCGCGGTGTCGACGTCATCCTCGACATCGTCGGCGGCAGCTACCTCGAAGCCAACATCGCCGCGCTCGCCCCCGGCGGGCGCCTGGTGGTGATCGGCCTGCTGGGCGGTGCCCGCGGCCAGCTCGACCTCGGCCGACTGCTCACGCGCCAGCTCACCGTCACGGCCTCGACGCTGCGCCCGCGCAGCCCCGCCGAGAAGGGCCGGATCGCCTCGGCGCTGCGCGAGCGCGTCTGGCCGCTGCTCGCCACGGGCCGCGTGGCGCCGGTGATCCAGGCGACGCTGCCGCTCGCCGAGGCCGCCACGGCCCACCGCATCCTCGAGTCCAACGAAGCCATGGGCAAGCTGGTGCTCGTGGTCGACCCCGCCGCAGCCGGCAGACAGGACGCCCGATGAGCACGCGCCGGATCCTCGAGGCTTTCGAGCACTGGCGTGACGCGCACGCCCCGCTGGTGCTGGTCACGGTCGTCGATACCGAGGGCTCGACCTACACCAAACCCGGCCACCGCATCCTCATCTGCGGCGCCGGCGGCTTCCAGGGACTGGTGAGCGGCGGCTGCCTGGAGGGCGATCTCGCCGAACATGCGCGCGAGGTGCTCGCCAGTGGCCGGGCACAGCTGCTCACCTACGACCTGCGCGACGACCACGACGGCATCTTCGGCCTCGGCATCGGCTGCAACGGGCTGTTCCGCGTGCTGCTGCAGGCACTCGATGCCGATGCGGGCCATGCACCGTTCGACGCCATCGCCGCCGCGCTCCTCGGCGATGCGCCAGGCTGCGTCGCCACGGTGGTGGAGAGCGCCGACCCGGCCCTGCCGCCGGGCGCGACGCTGGTCACGGGCAACGACACCGAGTCGGCCTGCGGCGTGCCGGCCGCGTGGCGCGACGTCCTGCGCCGCGGCTGCCGCGAGCACCGGCAAGCGCCCCGCGCCCTGTCCGTCACCGAGACGCTGTCGGGACCGAAGGCGCGCGTGCTCTACGCGCCGCTCCGGCCGCTGCCGCGCCTGCTGGTGCTCGGCGCCGGACTCGACGCCGTGGCGCTGCTGGAGATCGCCCGCGAACTCGGCTGGCGGGTGACGGTCGCCGACCATCGGCCGGCCTATCTCGCCCGCGGTGATCTCGCGGCCGCCGATCGCACGCTGCAGGTCGTCCCGGCGGAGCTCGCGCGCAACCTCGACCTGGCGCAGTACACTGCGGCGGTCGTCATGAGCCACCACCTCGTCACGGATCGCGCCTATCTCGCGGCGCTCGCCACCACGGCCCTGCCCTACGTCGGCCTGCTCGGACCGCGTGCGCGCCGCGACCGCCTGCTCGCCGACCTCGGCAGCGCCGCCGAGAGCCTGCGCGGACGCCTGCGTGCCCCGATCGGCCTGCCGATCGGCGCCGATTCGCCCGAGACGATCGCGCTCGCCATCCTCGCCGAGATCCACGCCACGCTCAGCGGACGGCTCGACCTCGTGGCGGCGGGAGACTGACATGGCCGGCCTGCGCCAGCGCATCGACGTCGCGGAAGCCGCCGCGCTCGTCGCCGACACCATGCCGCGCTGGCCGGCGGTGCGGGTGCCGCTCGCCGCCGCGCTCGACGGCGTGCTGCGCGAGCCCGTGCGCGCCGAGCGCGACCAGCCGCCGTTCGACCGCATCACCATGGACGGCATCGCCTTCGCCGGCGCGGCCTGGGCAGCCGGGCGGCGGCGTTATCGCATCGCCGGCACGCAGGCGGCCGGTGCGCCGGCACTGCAGCTCGCTGCGCCGGAAGATTGCCTCGAGGTCATGACCGGCTGCGTGCTGCCGCTCGGCACCGACACCATCGTGCCCGTGGAGCGGATCCGTCGCGAGGACGGCTGGGCCAGCGTGGAAGCCGGCTATCCGGCAGCACCGCGGCAGTTCGTCCACCCGCGCGGTTCCGACCACCGGCAGGGCGCGGAGCTGCTTGCCGCCGGGACGCGCATCGGCGTCCCGGAGATGGCGATCCTCACCATCGGCGGCAGCGCCGAAGTGGCGGTCGCGCGGCCACCGCGCATCGCGGTGGTGTCCACCGGCGACGAACTCGTCGACGTCGGCCTGCCGATCGCCGATTTCCAGATCCGCTCCTCCAACGACCGTGCGTTGGAAGCCGCGCTGCGCCGGCGCGGATTCCACGGCGTGGAGCGACGCACGCTCGCCGACGACCCGGCCCTGCTGCAGGCCGAGATCGGCCGCCTGCACCGCGACTGCGATCTCGTGATCCTCTCCGGCGGCGTGTCCATGGGCCAGTTCGATCACGTACCGGCCACGCTCGCGCAGCTCGGCGTCGCGGCGATCTTCCACAAGGTGCTGCAGCGGCCCGGGCTACCGCTCTGGTTCGGACGCGATGGCGCCGGCAAGGCCGTGTTCGCGCTGCCGGGCAACCCCGTATCGAGCCTGGTGTGCCTGGTGCGCTACGTCGTTCCCGGTATCGAGGTCGCCCTCGGCGCCACACCGCGTGCGGTGCCGCGCGTGCGCCTCGCCGAGGCGGTGGAGTTCAAAGCCGATCTGACCTGCTTCCAGCCGGTCACGCTCGACTGGAGCCCGACGGGCGAGGCCACGGCACGACCGCGCGCGACCAACACCTCGGGTGACTTCGTGGCACTCGGCGGCACTGACGGCTTCGTCGAGCTGCCGCGCGGTCAGGACCTGTTCCCGGCCGGCTACGCCGCGTCCTTCTACGCCTGGTAGCGCCGGTGTCCACGCCCCTGCCCCGGCTCCCGACGCATGCCCAGGGCGCCGCACGCAGCGCGCCACCGCCACGCGACTGGCGCGAAGCTTTCCTGCGCCATGCCGCCGTGCTCGGCTACACGCGCCGCGCCATCGACCTTGTCTGGTCCACCAACCCGCGCGTGGCGCTGCTGCTCGGGGCGCTGACGCTCGCCGCCGGCGTGCTCCCCGCGGCCGCCGCCTGGGTCGGCAAACTGGTGATCGACGCCGTGGTGGCACAGATCGGCGTCGTGCAGGGCGGCGGCACCGCCGTCTATGCCGGCGTGCTCGAGCTGGTGGCGCTCGAAGGCGCCGTGATGGCACTTTTCGGCGCCGCGCAGCGCGGCATCAACGCCTGCCAGTCGCTCCTGCGCGCCCAGCTCGGCTATCGCGTGAACGAGATGATCCTGCAGAAGGCGCTCAGTCTCGACCTGACGCAGTTCGAGGACGCGGAGTTCTACGACAAGCTGCAACGGGCGCGGCGTGAGGCCTCGATCCGGCCGCTGTCGCTGGTGATGCGCACCTTCGCCCTGCTGCAACAGCTCGTGGCGCTGGCGAGCTTCAGCGTGCTGATCGCCCAGTTCTCGCTCTGGGCGCTGGCGCTGCTGGTCGCCGCCGGCCTGCCCGCCTTCGCCGCCGAGACCAAGTTCTCCGGCGACGCCTTCCGCCTGTTCCGCATGCGCGCCCCCGAGGCCCGGCTGCAGAATTACCTCGAAATCGTCATGGCGCGCGAGGACCACGCCAAGGAAGTGCAGCTGTTCCAGCTCGGGCCGATGCTGCTCGACCGTTACCGCGGCATCTTCGACAAGATCTACCGCGAGGACCGTGCGCTCACCTTGCGCCGCGAGACCTGGGGCATGCTGCTCGCGCTGGTCGGCACCGCGGCGCTCTACGGCGCCTATGCCTGGATCGCCGTCGCCGCCGTCACCACCGCCATCACGCTCGGCGAGATGACCATGTATCTGCTGCTGTTTCGCCAGGGCCAGGGAGCGGTCTCGGCGAGCCTCGGGTCGATCGGCGGCATGTACGAGGACAACCTCTACCTCACGAACCTGTACGAGTACCTGGAGCAGGCGCCGGCCTACCAGTGGGGCCACTCACCCGGTGGCCCCCACCCCGAGGAAGGCGTCAGCTTCGAGCACGTGTCCTTCACCTACCCCGGGGCGAAGACACCCGCCCTGCAGGACGTGACGCTGCAGATCCGCCCGGGCGAGAGCCTGGCCCTGGTGGGCGAGAACGGCGCCGGCAAGTCCACGCTGATCAAGCTCCTCTGCGGCCTGTACCAGCCCGACAGCGGCCGCGTGCTGGTGCACGGGCAGGACGTGCGCGAGTGGGATCCGCAGGCGCTGCGCCGGCAGATCGGCGTCATCTTCCAGGACTTCAACCGCTACCAGTTCACGGTGGGCGAGAACATCGGCGCCGGCGACGTCACCGCCTTCACCGACGAGGAGCGCTGGGCCGACTCCGCCCGCAAGGGCATGGCGATGTCCTTCATCGAGAAGCTCGAGAAGCAGTTCGCCACCCAGCTCGGCAGCTGGTTCAAGGGTGGCAAGGAACTGTCCACCGGCCAGTGGCAGAAGATGGCGCTCTCGCGTGCCTTCATGCGCCGCTCGGCCGACGTGCTGGTCCTCGACGAGCCGACCGCCTCGATGGACGCCGCGGCCGAGGCGGAACTCTTCGCCTACTTCAAGGAGCACACCCGCGGGCGCACCTCGATCCTGATCTCGCACCGCGTCTCCACGGTGCGCCAGGCCGACCACATCGCCGTCATCGAGCACGGCCGCATCAGCGAGTACGGCACGCACGAGCAGCTGCTGGCGCGCAATGGCCTGTACGCGCGGCTGTTCCGGCTGCAGGCCGAGGGCTATCGCTGAAGGCAGTGGGCCGTCGCGGCGCGAAGCGCGGGGACCGTCAGCGCGATCCGTGCCGCGGCAACATGCGCATCAGCACGTCGTTCTTCGCGATGAAGTGGTGCTTCAGCGCCGCCGCCACGTGCAGCGCGATCAGCGCGAGCATGACGTTGCCCGCCAGCTCGTGCACTTCCTCGACCAGCTTCTCCGTCTCCTCGCCGCCCGTGAGCGGCAGCACCGGCAGATCGAAGAAGCCGAAGACGCTCACCACCTCGCCCTCGAGCGAGGCGAGCGTCCAGCCCGACATCGGCAGCACCAGGAGCAGCGCGTAGAAGGCAACCACCAGCGCCCCGGCGAAGAGCGCCTGGCCGCGCGTCGTGCCGGGCGGCTCGGCCGGCACCGTGTGGGTCGCCCGCCAGCCGATGCGCACCAGCATCAGCGCCAGAACCAGCACGCCCAACGCGGCGTGCAGCGCAAAGCGACTGCCCTCCTCGCCGGGTTCGACCTCGCCGAGCTTGCCCAGGCCGAGCTGCACGAACACGAGCACGGCGATGGACCAGTGCAGGGCCTGGATCATCGGGGCATAGCGTAACGGTGCGGTCTGGGTCGTCGCCATGGCGGTCCTCCCGGGCAGGTGGTGCGGTCGATTATCGGACGGTCTGCAGCGCGCGCTGCACTAAGGGTTTGTATCCAAGGCATCGATGTCAAGCCCCGGCAGGCCATCGAGGCTGCGGCTGTTCTGACGCTCGGCCTGGGCCCGCAGTTCGTCAGTCGTCATGCCGGCGACGGCCCGGGCAATGTCGTCGCGTTGCTGGCGGAACTCGTACAGCGGCACGCCCCAGCCGCAGGAATCCGCCACCCGGCCCACTTCGATGCGGACCAGGGCCCGGCAGACGGGCGGCGGCGGGAACAGCGCCAACAATCGCGCGAAGTCGGCGTGGTTTCGTTCGACCACCTCGCCCCGACCGTGGCAGCGCACGATGCGCGGTGCCCCCTCGAAGGCGCAGAACATGAGCACGATGCGTCCGTTCTCCTTCAGGTGCGCCACGGTCTCGATGCCGCTGCCGCCGACGTCCAGCCACACGATCTCCGTGGGCGAGACGATGCGCAGCGTGTCCAGGCCCTTGGGGGAGCAGTTGACGAGGCCGTCGGCGGCCAGCGGCGCCGTGGCGACGAAAAACATCTGCTGCCGGGTCATCCAGGCGGCCAGCGTCGCGTCGATGTCCTGATGGATCCTGCCCATGGTGTTGATCCTGCTGCCGGCTCCGAGTTATTCACACTGGCAGGCGTGGAGCCAACCGAATCCGCCAATGTCCCCACGACAAGCACCCGTCATCGTACGACATGCCTTTCACGGAATCGTAGTACGATGAATCCGGAACTCCGACCGTCCGCCACCGGATCGGAGTCAAGGCGGGTCGAACCATGAATGTTCTGGCACCGGCTCTGATCGCGCTTGCCACCCTGTTTCTCCTGCCAGCGTTGCACGGCCACGCCGCCGCTGATGCGGGAAACGCGGCAGGTTCGACCGACGACAGCGCACCCTCACCCATTCCGCCGCTGATCGCCATCAGCGCATTCGCGGGCAAGCCCGGCTTTACCGATCCAGTCCTTTCGCCGGACGGCCAGGTCGTGGCCGCAAGAATGCGCAACGGTGGCGAGGAAATGCTGCTGCTTCACCGGCTTTTTTCGACGGGAGCAGCGCCGGCACCTCCCCAGTACATTCGGCTGGGCAGGGCAACCCTCAATTGGCTGGAGTGGGCCAGCGATCGCTACCTGGTCGGTTCTTTGCGACTGACCAGGATCACTTCCTCCGGAGGAGAAGTGGCCGCCGACCGCCTGATCCTGGTGGATCGCGAACACCCGGACCAGGTGAAGTACCTGGGTCCCGAGAGGGCGGATCCCAACGGCGACGATGTCATCTTCTGGGCTCCTGATGGCAGCTACATCCTGCTCAGCGTGGCGAAGAGCATATTCAGCTGGCCGCGAGTCGTGCGCGTCGACATTCCGTCCAACACCATCACCGAGGTCCAGCACGAGAAGATCCCGATCTACTTCTGGTCTGCCAACAGCAGCGGCGAGGTCGTGGCCGGCATGGGTTTCAGCTACGACGGCTTGCGTGTCATCTACCGGGCCGGGGCCTCCGATCGGTTCGAGACGGTCCTCAGGCTGCGCGGCAACGACGAGGACCCGGAGCCGTTGTATATCGTACACATCGCTGCCGACACTCAGACAGGCTATGTCGTTTCGCGCCGTGGCGGCGACCGTTGGGGTCTCCACGAATACGATTTCAAGTCGCGCACCTTCGGCACGCCGCTGTTCTCTCACGACAAGGTGGACCTCGACAATCTCGAACTCGATCGCCAGGGCAGGCTACGCTGGGTCAGCTTCGTGGACGACCGCTGGCGCATGCAATGGTTCCAGGAGGAGGAGAAGCTGTTCTACGGCGACCTCGAAAAGGCGGTGCCCGACAGGATGGCGTTCGTGAACAGCGCGTCCGCCAGCAAGGAGATCAAGATCATCAGGACGGAGGCACCCACCGATCCAGGCACTTTCTACGTCTATACCGCCGGCTCCGGCAAGATGCGTCTGCTCGCACACGTGAACGACGAGCTCCGGGGCAAGCGCCTGGCACCGGTTCAGCACGTTTCGTATCCGGCTCGCGATGGCCTGCAGATACCGGGTTATCTGACGCTTCCCGTCGGGCGCGCCGACACCAGACTGCCACTCATCGTCATGCCTCATGGCGGGCCGTTTCATCGCGACAGATGGGGCTTCGATTTTCTGGCTCAGTACCTGGCCAATCGCGGGTATGCCGTCCTCCAGCCGAACTTCCGGGGCTCCACGGGCTATGGAAAGGCATTCGAGGAACGCGGCTACGGCCAGTTCGGCAAGGCCATGCAGGACGACGTCGACGATGGCGTGAAATGGCTGGTGGACAAGGGGCAGGTGGATCCGGCGCGGGTATGCGTCGTCGGCTGGTCCTATGGCGGATACGTCGCCCAGGTGGCGTCGTTTCGTAATCCGGAAACCTATCGCTGCGCCGTGAGCATCGCCGGAATCTCCGACCTGCCGGCCATGATCCGCTATGACCGGCGCTTCATGTATGGCACGACCTATCGCAAGTGGCGTGATCGCATCCAGGGCGACAGCTCACGGCGCGCACTGAGCGACGTGTCGCCGCTGTCGCAAGTCAGGTCCATCGCGGTGCCGCTGCTGCTGGTCCATGGCACAGAAGACCACAACGTTCCGGTCTCGCAGTCCGACAGGCTCGCCAGGGAACTCAAGCAGGCGGGCAACAGGCCCTTTTCCTATGTCAGGATCGAGGATGGCGATCACTCGTTGTCGGACGTGAAGCAACGCGAGCAGCTGCTCCGTGCGCTGGAAACCTTCCTGGCAGCCCACAACCCGACCGATGTGCTGGGGAACCTCTGACTCATCAGCGCCCGAGCCAGGCCGGGACAGGGCGACTGGCGGGGGTGAAGGAAGCTCGAGGGAGTACCAGTTCCGTTCAGGCGGCGCTTGTCTCCACCCGCGACGGCGACCTCGTCGCTGTCCACGTGCGCGAGCTCGTCTCACCCGATGGGGTGAGAACATGATCCATCACGCCTTCTTCACGAACCCCGACTTCAGTCCCATGGCACCGACGCCGTCGATCCGGCAGTCGATGTCGTGGTCGCCGTCGACGAGGCGGATGTTCTTCACCCTGGTCCCGACCTTCACCACCAGGGACGAGCCCTTCACCTTCAGATCCTTGATGACGGTGACGGCGTCGCCGTCCTGCAGGACGTTGCCCACGGCGTCGCGTACCACCCGGCCGGCCTCCGGCGCCTCAGCCGCCGCGGCCGCCGCGGCCACCGGCGACCATTCGTGGGCGCATTCCGGGCAGACGTGGAGATCGCGGTCCTCGTAGGTGAACGTGGAGCCGCACTTCGGGCAGGGAGGCAGGCTGGGCATGGGAGTCTCCGCTGAAACGCGGCGGCAGCTTAACCGATCCGCGGGCGGGCGTTGCGCTGCATGAAACCCGAGAACTTCGGCCGATTCGCGCGAGGTGCACCGGGGATCGCGGCACTACGATGGCCGTCGTGGGCATCTCCCACGTCGCTGTCGAGTTGGGCATTCCCGTCCGGCCGGACCTCGCCGTGCACCCCCTCGAAGGCACAGAACATGCGCACGAAACGCAGGAATCTTCGCCACGGCACCAGACATAATGCTGCCGCACCCGTTTGGGGGAGTGACAGCGCAGTCAGGGAGGGTGTAGCCTCGAATTTCGGCACAAGAATTTGAACGCCGTACCGCCCGGCCAGCACCGGAAAACTGGGGGAGGAAGATCGTGAAACGGTTGCCTTTGGGTATTGCCCTAGCGGTCTTGCTGGTCTCATCAGCCAATGCGGCGCTGCTGAGCCGGCTCGGCGGACAGGCGTATTACGACTCCGTACTCGATATCACATGGCTGGCTGATGCGAACTACGCGCAAACGTCTGCCTATGACGGCGACGGCCTGATGAATTGGGCCTCGGCGCAGTCGTGGATCACTTCACTGAACAGCGCCGGTCATCTTGGCGCCAGCGACTGGCGGTTACCGACGACCCTGCAGCCGGACATCAGTTGCCAAACACAAAATGTGGTGCCTGGGTATCCCAATCAGAGTAGCGGCTATTTTTGCACCGGCAGCGAGATGGGGCACTTGTTCAATGTAGACCTCATCAGCAATGCCAGCCCGAACCCGTTCAGCAACGTGCAGCCCGGCTTCTACTGGTCGGACACTTCCTATGCGCCAGATACCAGTCTCGCGTGGGCGTTCCGCTTCAACTTCGGCAGCCAAAGTGCCAATACCAAGACTGGTAATGCTTACGCATGGGCAGTGCGCTCCGGCGACATAGGTACGGTTCCAGTGCCTGCTGCCGTGTGGCTGCTGGGCTCGGCACTGGGCGTGATGGGCGTGATGCGACGAAAGATCCGTGGCTAGAGGCCAGCCAATAGCCTGACCAGGGAAACCCGCTTCGGCGGGTTTCTTGTTTATGGCATGGTCACTTTGCCGTCATGTTACGTGGACCCGGGCTGGAGTTGCCCCGCTTCCGTGGGCAGTGTTGGACTTGACCCGCTGATCCGATCGATTGCCGGTACGCCGGGAAGGCGCAGCGTTGGAGGCAGCGCTCAACGAGTGCACCCGGACGCCGAGGCTGGAGCGTCAGCGTCAGAAAATGAGCCGCGGAGAAAACCTTCGAAACTTCGACCCGGCACCTTACCCAGTTTCCGGCAACCCGAGCCTCGCGAGCATGGCCCGGTAGCGCGGGTCGGACTTCAGCAGGGCGACGTGCCGGCTGGTGAGCATCTCGGCGAGCCCGCCATCCCGCTGCCGGAACGCGCGCTCGAGCCACGTGAAGGCCTCATCGCGCTCGCCGCGGAACGCGTAGACCTCGCTGATCTGGTAGGCGGCAACCGTGCCGTATCCTGCCACCAGCGCCTCGAGCGCCGCATCCGCTGGTGCCTGCCGGCCACGTGCGAACTCGATCATGGCCTCGCCATAGGATTTCCAGAGCGGATCGCTCTCGTGCGCGATGACGCCGGCGGCTTCGTCCGCCCTGCCTTGCGCGAGCAGCGTTTCGGCGAGCAGAACGTACAGGCCCGCACCCGAGGGCATCATCCCGATGACCCGTCGGGCGAGTGCTTCGGCATCCCGGTCCTGGCCGCGCACCAGATAGACGCGTGACAGGTTGTAGGAGAGCGCGGCCCGCAGCGGGTCGAACCCGATCGCCTGCCGGTAGCGGGCGATGGAGCGCTCGAAACGCCCCATGGTCTGGTCCTGCAGCGCGGCCTTCATCAGGATGTCCGGGTCGCGCGGCGCAAGCTGGATGGCGCGCTCGATGCTCGCGTCGGCCGCCGGCCAGTTCCAGTCGTAGACCGCCTGGATGTAGCCGAGCGCCGCATGCGCATGGGCAAGCGCCGGATCGAGCGCGAGCGCGCGCTCGACCGCTTCCCGGCCGAGGCGATAGCCTTCGTCGAGCGACAGTTGCGAGGTATACGAGGCCCGCGAGGTATAGGTCTCGGAGAGCCCGACCCAGGCCAGTGCGTCGCGCGGTTCGAGTTCGATCGCCGCCTTGAAATGCGCGAGCGCCAGGTCGAGCGACTCGCGGCTGCGCAATTCAAGCTGGTAACGGCCCTGCAGATAGCGGGTGTAGGCCTCGATATCACGCTCCGCGCGTGTGCCGGCCGGTCCGGGGACGGCCAGGCGCACCTTGAGCGCACCGGCCACCGCTGCCGCAATCTCGTCCTGCAGGACGAAGATGTCATCGACCTTGCGGTCGTAGATTTCGGACCAGAGCTGCGAGCCGTCGGCGGCGCGGATGAGCTGTGCCGTGATCCGCAGGCTGTCACCCGACTTGCGCACGCTGCCCTCGAGAAGATGGGCCACGCCGAGCGACTCGCCGATCGCGCGCAGGTCCTCGTCCCGGCCCTTGTACTGGAACGACGAGGTGCGGCCGACGACGCGCAGGTCCTCGATGCGCGCCAGCACGGTCATCAACTCCTCCGAAAGCCCGTCGGCGAAATACTCCTGGTCGCGTGACTGGCTCATGTCCATGAAGGGCAACACGGCGATGGAGCGTGCATCTGCGGTGACCCGGTCCTGCGCTGGTGCAGCCGGCGCCGGCACCGCCACCGGCGCCGCGCGCTCGGGCATCAGCCGGTCGACCGCGATCGTGCCGATGGCGATGGCCGCAAGCACGCCGATGGCGATATCGAGCTTGCGGCGGGTGGCGGCCGCTGCCGAACCACTGGCCTGCGCCCCTTCGAACCGGCGCAAGCCATCGGGCGTGATTTCATAGATCCACGACAGGACGAGCGCCACCGGAAACCCGAGCACGAGCAGCACGAGCACGAGCTTGCCGGCCCATGTCGGTACATCGAGCACGCCGAACAGCACACCCGCGGACCGGAGAATGGCCCACGACGTGACGACATAGAGGACGGCGATGCGCGCGACGTTCCGGCGCTTCAGCTCGGCGAACACGGACACGCTGATGCCCTCCTTCGGCACTGCGGTCGGCGGCGTTCCTACTCTAGCGCATCGCCCCGCCGCGCCGCGATCCCTGCCGGCACGTAATGGCCGGGCGCCGCGAGCGTCCCTGCGAGACCAGGCTGCAGCGCCGCGTCAGTTGCGGCTCTTGTCGACGATCTTGTTCGCCGCGATCCAGGGCATCATCGCGCGCAACTCGCCGCCGACGACCTCGATCGGGTGGCGTGCGTTGGCCGCGCGTGCCTTCGTCATCTCCGGATAGCCGGCGGCGCCCTCGGCGAGGAAGCGCCTGGCGTAAGAGCCGTTCTGGATGTTGGCTAGCGCCTCGCGCATGGCGCGGCGCGACTCCTCGTTGATCACCTTCGGGCCGGTGACGTACTCGCCGAACTCGGCGTTGTTCGAGATCGAGTAGTTCATGTCGGCGATGCCGCCCTGGTACATCAGGTCGACGATCAGCTTGAGTTCGTGCAGGCACTCGAAATAGGCCATCTCGGCCGGGTAGCCGGCCTCGACCAGCGTCTCGAAGCCCGCCTTCACCAGCTCGACGCAGCCGCCGCAGAGCACGGCCTGCTCGCCGAAGAGGTCGGTCTCGCACTCGTCCTTGAACGTGGTGCCGATGATGCCGGTGCGTCCGCCGCCGATGGCCGAGGCGTAGGACAGCGCAGTGGCGAGCGCGCGACCGGAGGCGTCCTGCGCCACGGCGACGAGGTCCGGAATGCCGCGGCCGGCCTGGAACTCGGAGCGCACGGTGTGGCCCGGGGCCTTGGGCGCGATCATGATCACGTCGAGGTCGGCGCGCGGCTCGATGCTGCGGAAGTGGATCGAGAAACCGTGGGCGAAAGCGAGCGTCGCCCCCTTGCGGATGTTGGGCTCGATCTCGCGCCGATACAGGTCGGCCTGGAACTCGTCCGGGGTGAGGATCATCACGACATCGGCGCCGGCCACGGCAGCCGGCACGTCGGCGACCTTCACGCCGTGTGCCTCGGCCTTGCGTCGCGAAGCCGACCCGGGCTTCAGCCCGACGGTAACGTCGACGCCCGAGTCCTTCAGGTTGCAGGCGTGGGCGTGGCCCTGGGAGCCGTAGCCGATGACGGCGACCTTGCGGCCCCGGATGATGGCGAGATCGCAGTCCTTGTCGTAGTAGACCTTCATGGTGCCTGCCTCCGGCGATGGGCCCGCGCCTCGCGCCGGGCCGGTTGCAACGAGGGTGCCACTCTAGCGCTCCACCGGTGTTGCGTAAAACGATATATTTGCAACGTTGTATCCTGTTTTGTGCAACACTGGCCGGCATGGACCTGCGCCAGCTGCGCCAGTTCGTGCATCTTGCCGAGGCCCTGCACTTCGGACGGGCCAGTGCCGCGAGCCACGTCAGCGCCTCGGCGCTGAGCCGCAGCATCCGCCAGCTCGAGACGGAACTCGGCGCGGCGCTCTTCGATCGCGACAACCGCACGGTCACGCTCACTCGCCAGGGCGAGACCCTGCTCGGCTGGGCCCGCGAAGTGCTCGGCGGCTGGGACGTGGTCCGGCACCGGCTGCAGGCGCAATCCGGCGAACTGCAGGGCGAGGTCAGCCTGTACTGCTCGGTCACCGCCAGCTACAGCTTCCTCTTCGAACTGCTCGGCCGGTTGCGCCGCGACCATCCACGCATCGAGATCAAGCTGCACACGGGTGACCCCGAGCACGCCATCGAACGCGTGCGGGCCGGCAGCGAGGACATCGCGATCGGCGCGCGGCCCGACGCCCTGCCGGCCGGACTCGCTTTCCGTCCGATCACGCGCTCACGCCTGGTGTTCGTCGCACCGGTGCGCCACCCGCAGCGGCGCGAACTCGCCCGACGCCGGCCCGACCCGCAGCTCTGGGCGGCCACGCCGATGATCCTCCCGGAGAGTGGCCTCGCCCGCCAGCGCGCCGACCGCTGGTTCCGTGCGCTCGGCCTGCGACCGCGGATCTACGCCCAGGTAGCCGGCAACGAGGCCATCGTCAGCATGGTGAGCCTGGGATTCGGCGTCGGCGTGGTGCCGCAGATCGTGCTCGACGCCAGCCCGCTCGCCGGCGAGGTCGCCGTGCTCGGCGTGCAGCCGGCGCTCGCCCCCTACGAGGTCGGCCTGTTCACACTGGAAAAGAAGCTGCGCAGCCCGCTGGTCGCGGCCTTCTGGGCGCAGCGGCTGTCGGGGGATTGATCCCTCCCGGACAACGACGGGGACCGCGGGCCGCGCGGATCGATCCAGCAGCGGCTACTTCAATGCCACCGCCTCGAATCGCAGGGTCACGGCCCCGGTCGCATCCAGGAGTTCGAGGTGGCTGCCCCGGATGCGGAACCGCTCCACCTGCGCGAGCGTATCCAGGAATTTCCTCTCCTCCATGCCCTCGGGACAGGCCATCATGGTCGATGCCATGCGGCCGAAGCGCAGTTTCTCACCGTCGATCTCGAACCCGCCGATGAGGCGGTTGCAGCCGCCGCTGCCAGAGACGCGCGCCTCGTCGGTGGCCAGCACGAGATGCGCCTCGCGCTGCTTCATGGACGCCACCACAGGCGCATCGCCGAGCCGCACGAGTTTCCAGTAGGTGCCGCGAAGGGGACTCTCGGCCAGGGTGTTGCCACAGGTCTCGCGCGGCCAGACGCCGATGAACCGCTCGACCACCAGCGTGGCCTGCGGAGGCCGGTTTTCCTCCATGGACGGACGCCCCGTGATCAGCCCTTGGAGGTTGACCAGCAGCGGTTGCCCCGGTTGCAGGCGGGCCTCCAGATAAGCGGCCTCGAGCGCCTGGTAGTCGGCCTCCATGGCAACCGGCAGGCGCTGGCCGTCCACGCACAGGGTGATGCTGGCCGCATCGGCCATGTAGGTGAACATGCCGGTCAGCAGCAACCGCGGCTCGATGAGTGCGGGCGCCGGCAATCTCGCCAGCCGATCGTTCGCTCTGGATTCGATCGGCTGGCCGTGGAGGTCGAGCTTGCGCAGCGCAGCGCCCCCGTCCACCGGCAGCAGGAAGATCGGCGCTTCCCGCCCGCCCCGCAACACGATCCGCCCGGAATCACTCTCGCGCGTCCAGCGGCCGATGTCGTCGAAGCGATTCGGTTCCGGCTTGCCGACATGGGTCGTGCGCAGCCGGTAGCGCCCTTCGGGCAACAGGTCCACGTGCCAGAGGATCGGGTTGCCGGCACCGGGCAGCTCTCCTTCATAGGAGGCGGGCAGTGCCATGCGCTCACGATAGAAGGCAGTGCCCTGCACCGTGCCGCTCCAGGCCGGGCTCCACCCCAGGACGAGGAGAGCCCAGCCGATGAATCCGCATCGCCATGAACCGATCATGTCCGACACCACACCCATGAATCTCTCACTCAGGCCAGCGCCCGCTGCGGCGTCGTGGACGCCACGTGCTGCGCATCGGCCACGGCCTCGCAGGTGAGCGATCCGCGGTGCACGTTGAGCCCGGCCAGCAGGTGCGGGTCATCGAGCAGCGCCTGGCGGTAACCCTTGTTCGCCAGGGCCATCGTGTAGGGCAGCGTGGCATTGTTGAGCGCGAAGGTGGAGGTCCGCGGCACGGCGCCCGGCATGTTGGCCACGCAGTAGTGCACCACACGCTCCTCCACGTAGGTCGGGCTCGAGTGCGTCGTCGGGCGGCTGGTCTCGAAGCAGCCGCCCTGGTCGATGGCGACATCCACCAGCACGGAGCCGGCGCGCATCTCGCGCAGCATGGCGCGGGTGACGAGCTTCGGGGCCTCGGCGCCTGGCAGCAGGACCGCGCCGATCACCAGGTCGGCGTCGGCGACGTACTGCTCGATCGCGCCCACGGTGGAGTAGATGGTATTGAGCCGGCCGCCGAACTGGAAATCCAGTTCCTTCAGCCGCGGCAGCGAGCGGTCGATCACCGTCACCTGCGCTTCCATGCCCATGGCGACGCGGATGGCGTTGGTGCCGACCACGCCACCGCCGATGACCACGACGTTCGCGGCCTTCACGCCGGGCACGCCGCCGAGGAGGATGCCGCAGCCGCCCGCCTCGCGCTCCAGGCAATGGGCACCGGCCTGCACCGCCATGCGACCGGCCACTTCGCTCATCGGCGACAGCAGCGGCAGCGTGCTGTTGGGGCCGGTGACGGTCTCGTAGGCGATGCCGACGACGTCTGCCGCGAGAAGCTCTCGTGTCTGCCCGGGGTCGGGCGCGAGGTGCAGGTAGGTGAACAGCACCTGGCCCGGGTGCATCAGCGGAAACTCGACGGCCTGGGGCTCCTTCACCTTGACGATCAAGTCGGCGGCGTTCCAGACGGCGGCCGCGTCGGGACCGATCGCCGCACCGGCGCGACGGTAGTGCCCGTCATCCATGCCGATGCCGGCACCCGCCCCGGTCTCCACCACCACCTCGTGCCCGCGTGCGGTCAGTTCGCGCACGCTGGTCGGCGTGAGCCCGACGCGGTACTCGTCCTCCTTGATCTCCCTCGGGACACCGATGCGCATGAGCAACCCCCCCGTCGCCGGTGCCGGTGCCAGGGCTCAGCGGCCCGGCGTCGGCATGCTGAAGCCCCCGGTCGCCTCGCCGCCGCCAGGCCAGCGCGACGTCACCGTCTTCAGGCGCGTGTAGAAGCGCACGCCCTCGGTGCCGTGCATGGCGCTGTCGCCGAACAGCGAGTGCTTGTTGCCACCGAAGCTGAAAAATGCCATCGGCACCGGAATCGGCACGTTGACACCGACCATGCCGGCATCGACCCGCGCAGCGAACTCGCGCGCTGCCCGCCCGCTGGCGGTGAAGATCGCCGCGCCGTTGGCGTACTCGTGGCCGTTCACCAGCGCCAGCGCCTCCTCGGCGCTGGCCACGCGCACGATGCAGAGCACCGGGCCGAAGATCTCCTCGCGCCAGATGCGCATCGACGGGCGCACGCGATCGAAGAGCGTCGGCCCGACGAAGAAGCCCTGCCCCTGACCGGCCGGCGGCACCACCCGGCCATCGACGACGAGTTCGGCGCCCTCCGCCACGCCGGCCTCCACGTAACCGAGCACGCGCTCGCGGTGCCCGGCGCTGATGAGCGGCCCCATGTCCGTCGCCGGGTCCGTGCCGGCGCCGACGCGCAGCCGCGCGATCCGCCCGACCAGCGCCTCACGCAGGCGATCGCCTGCCTCCCCCACGGCCACGGCGACGGCGATCGCCATGCAGCGCTCGCCAGCCGAACCGTAGGCTGCACCCATCAGGGCTGCCGCGGCCTGTGCCATGTCGGCGTCCGGCATCACGACCAGGTGGTTCTTGGCCCCGCCGAGCGCCTGCACGCGCTTGCCCTGCGCCGCGCCGCGCTCATAGACGTGCCGCGCCACCGGCGTGGAGCCGACGAAGCTCACGGCTGCCACCGCCGGATCGTCGAGCAGCGCATCCACGGCCTCCCGGTCCCCGTGCACCACGTTGAGCACGCCATCCGGCAGGCCCGCCTCGGTCAGCAGCTGGGCCAGGCGCAGCGCACACGAGGGAACCTTCTCCGAGGGCTTCATGATGAAACTGTTGCCGCAGGCGATGGCGAGCGGAAACATCCACAGCGGCACCATCGCCGGGAAGTTGAACGGGCTGATGCCGGCGCACACGCCGAGCGGTTCGCGCAGGGCGGTGCAGTCGATGCCCGCGCCGACGTCGCGGCCCGCCTCCCCCTTCAGCAGGTGCGCGATGCCACAGGCGAACTCCACCACCTCGATCCCGCGCTGCAGGGAACCATCGGCATCGGCGAGCGTCTTGCCGTGCTCGGCGGTGATGATCGCGGCGAGTTCCGCGCGGTGCTGCTCGAGGAGCGCGCGGAAGCGGAACATCACGCGAGCGCGCTGCAGCGCCGGGGTGTCACGCCAGGCGGGATACGCCGCGCGGGCCGCGGCCACGGCACGACCCACCAGCGCCGCGTCCGCGAGCGGCACGAGGCCGGTCAGCCGGCCACTGGCCGGGTCGACGACATCGCCGAGGCGCTGGCCCTCGTGAACGGCGCGAGCACCGATCCAGTGCGGGATCCGCACCGGCGCCGGCGCCTCGCGCGTGACGGCACTCATGCGGTTGCCTGGATCGCCCCGCGCAGGGTATCGACGATCTGCGCGATCTCGCTCTCCGAGATGATCAGTGGCGGCGTGAGGGCGAGGATGTCGCCGGTGGTACGCACCAGCACGCCGGCATCGTAGCAGCGGCGGAAGACATCCATGGCGCGCTGGGTCGGCTCTCCGGCACGCGGCGCGAGTTCGACGGCGCCCATGAGCCCCAGGTTGCGGATGTCGATGACGTGACGACAGCCGCGCAGGCCATGCAGTGCCTCCTCGAACACCGGCGCCAGGCGCCTGGCACGCTCGAACAGGCCCTCCTCGCGATAGACCTCCAGCGCAGCGAGCCCGGCGGCAGCGGCCAGCGGGTGGCCCGAGTAGGTGTAGCCGTGGAAGAACCCCACGGCGTAATCGGGTCCCGTCATGAAAGCGTCGTAGATGCGACGGTCCACCAGCACCGCACCCATCGGCACCACGCCGCTGGTGATGCCCTTGGCAACGGTCATCAGGTCGGGCTGGACGCCGAAGGTCTGCGCCGCGAAATTCGCGCCCGTACGCCCGAAGCCGGTGATGACCTCGTCCAGGATCAGCAGGATGCCGTGGCGGTCGCAGATCGCACGCAGGCGCTCGAGGTAGCCGGCCGGCGGCGGCAGCACGCCGGCGGACCCGGCGACCGGCTCGACGATCACGGCGGCGATGGTGGACGGATCGTGCAGCGCGACGATGCGCTCGAGGTCGTCGGCGAGATGCGCTCCCCAGGCGGGCTGGCCGCGGCTGAAGGCGTTGTGCGCCAGGTCGTGCGTGTGCGGCAGGTGATCGACGCCGGGAAGCATGCTGGCGCTGAACATGCGCCGGTTGGCGACGATGCCGCCAACCGAGATGCCGCCGAAACCCACGCCGTGGTAGCCGCGCTCGCGGCCGATCAGCCGCGTGCGCTGCGCTTCACCGCGCGCACGGTGATAGGCGAGCGCGATCTTGAGTGCCGTGTCTACGGCCTCGGAGCCGGAGTTCACGAAGAACACGTGATCGAGGCTGCCCGGCGCGAGCGCCGCGACCTGGCCGGCGAGTTCGAAGGCGGCCGGATGCCCGAGATTGAAGGCGGTGGCGTAGTCGAGGCGACCCGCCTGCTCGCGCACCGCGGCGACGATCTTCGGATGGCAGTGGCCTGCATTGCAGCACCACAGGCCGGCGATGCCGTCGAGGATGCGCCGGCCGTCGTGCGCCGTGTAGTACATGCCCTCGGCGGCGACCAGCAACCGCGGATCCTTCTTGAACTGCCGGTTCGCGGTGAACGGCATCCAGAGCGGCTCGAGGTCCGGCAGGGTGACGGGCGCGGCAGGACTCATGGATCGGGGCTTTCGCGTGCGGGCAGGCGCTGCTTCGTCGCCGTACCGTAGCGCCTTTTCCGGCGCCGGACAATATTCGTGCCGGCGCCGTTGGCGCTAGAATGCCGTGACGGCGTGCATCCTGCCGCCCCACCCCGCGGAGATCGCCTTGGCCCACGACGACGACGCACAGCGCACGTTCCAGCCGCTCGGCATTGCCGTGCTGACGGTGTCGGACACGCGCACGGAAGCCACCGACAAGTCCGGCCAGTTGCTGGCCACACGCATCACGGCGGCCGGCCACCGGCTGGCCGCACGCGCCATCGAGCGTGACGACCGCTACCGCATCCGCGCCGTCGTCTCGGCCTGGATCGCCGATCCGGCGGTCGACGCCATCATCACCACCGGCGGCACCGGACTCACCGGCCGCGACGGCACGCCCGAAGCCGTCGCTCCGCTGCTCGACAAGGAGGTGCAGGGTTTCGGCGAGCTGTTCCGTGCCTTCTCGCTCGAGGACATCGGCACCTCGACGCTGCAGTCGCGCGCACTCGGCGGCGTGGCCAACGGCACCTTCGTGTTCTGCCTGCCCGGGTCGACGGGCGCCTGCGCCACCGGCTGGGATCGCATCCTCGTGCAGCAGCTCGACAGCCGCACGCGGCCGTGCAACTTCGTCGAGCTGATCCCGAGGCTGCTGGAGAAATGACCCGATGATGGGCACCGGCCGCAATGCCAGCGCCGCCCTCGAGGTCCACCAGTTCCCGTGCCTGGAGGACAACTACGGCTACCTGCTGCGCGATGCGGCGACCGGCCTCACCGCCGCCGTCGACACGCCCGATGCGGCGGCGATCCTGCGCGAACTCGACCGGCACGGCTGGCGGCTCGATTTCATCCTCAACACGCACCACCACGGCGACCATGCTGGCGGCAACCTGGAGCTCAAGGCGCGCACGGGCTGTCGCATCATCGGTGCGCGTGCCGATGCCGCGCGGATCCCGGGACTCGACGTCGGGCTCGGCGAGGGCGAGGTCTTCGAGTTCGGCACGCGCCGGGCGCGCGTGCTCGAAACGCCGGGGCACACCGTCGGCCACATCGTCTATGTGTTCGACGCCGACGGTGCCGCTTTCGTCGGCGACACGCTGTTCGCCATGGGCTGCGGGCGCCTGTTCGAGGGCACGCCCGCACAGATGTGGGATTCCCTAGGCAAACTGCTCGCGCTGCCGGACGACACCCGCCTGTACTGCGCCCACGAGTACACGCAGAAGAACGCCCGCTTCGCCCTGACGCTGGAACCCGCCAACGCCGACCTCGTCGCACGCGCCGCGGCCGTCGACCGCCTGCGCGCCCAGGGCCTGCCCACCGTGCCGACCACGGTCGGCGAGGAACGGCGTACCAACCCGTTCCTGCGTGCCGACAGCGCCGCCCTGCAGGCATCGCTCGGCCTCGCCGGGACGGACCCGGTGACGGTGTTCGCCGAAGCACGCCGGCGGCGCAACGCGTTCTGACCCGCCCGGGGGCATAGGCAGCCGGAAGCGGAACGGTTACACTTCCGCGCCCTGCGAACGACGCGGCGCCGGTTCAGGCGGCCGCGTCCTTCATCGCCACGTGCCGCGCGCCCGTAGCTCAGCTGGATAGAGCACCAGGCTACGAACTTGGGGGTCGGGAGTTCGAATCTCTCCGGGCGCGCCATTTCCTCCCGCCTGGCAGCGCCAGGGTCTTTTCCACGTACTGTAAAAAAGCGCTGCAAGTCCATGGACTAACAGCGTATATTGACCCTGCTGCCGGGCCTGCCGGCGGCAATCGGGCACACAAGAACAACCAGAGGGCCCGCATGCGCGACACCGCTCCCCGCAGCATTCACGCCCCCCGCTTCCGGCTCGCCGGCCCCGGCGCCCGCCGCGCCTACGCCCGGCGCGTCGCCGGGGCACGCCACACCGTGCGGCGCATCCTGGTGCGTGTCATGCGCACCTCGCTGCCTGCCGGTTGACCCCGGACCTGTCCGACGACGGATGGGCGCAGCGGACACCCGCCCGGTCAGCGCTTGCGCGCGAGCATCAGGCCGTCACCAATCGGCACGAGCACCATGTCGACGCGTGGATCGTGGCGCAGCTTGAGATTCAGCGCGCGGATGGCGGCGGTGTCGGGATCCTGACGAGCGGTATCGATCACGGCACCGCCCCATAGCGTGTTGTCGATGGCGATGAGCCCTCCCGTGCGCAGCAGTGACAGGGCACGTTCGTAGTAGCCGTCATAGTTGGCCTTGTCGGCATCGATGAAGGCGAAGTCGAAGCGGTGCGCGCCACCCTGGGCCAGCACGGCATCGAGCGTGTCGAGTGCAGGGGCGAGCCGCAGGTCGATGCGCGCAGCAACCCCGGCCTGCTCCCAGTACGGCCGGCCGATGGCTGTCCATTCAGCCGACACATCACAGGCGAGTATCGTGCCGTCGGGGGGCAGTGTCTCGGCCACCACCAGTGCCGAGTAACCGGTGAAGGTGCCGACTTCCAGGGTACGACGGGCGCCGATCAGCCGGACCAGCAGCTGCATGAAGGCGCCCTGCTCGGGCGAGATCTGCATCCGCGCCATCGGCAGCGTGGCGGTCGCCTCGCGCAGGCGGCGCGCCACGTCGGATTCCCGCACGCCCGTGGCGAGCAGGTAGCGGTAGAGATCGTCCGTCAGGGAGAGGGTACGCGTCGACACGCCGGCAACCGGCCCGCGCTCAGGCCTTGCGCGGTGGCGAGTCCGGACAGAACACCTCCACCGCGAGGTTGAAGGTCCGCTGTTCGAGCGGCTGGAGCGCGCCGACACCGACCACCTGCCGGCTGATCTCTTCGCCCCGCTCGTTGCGTACCGTCAGCACCACCGAGTATTCCCAGGCCCCGCCGCGGTCGGGATGCTGGATGGTGGCCGACACCCGCAGCGGCGAGAGTTCCGGCACCGGCTGCGGCACCGAGGTCGGGTCGTAGCGCAGGTAGCCCTGGCAGGCGGGACAGATGGCCGCGCTGTCGAGGATGGTGGTCTTGCAGTGCGGGCACGCGCGGGTCCTGCCGGCCGTGGATTTCACGACCGGCCCCCTGCCGAACAGCGTCGGTCGGGCGCCCTGTGACATCGTGCGATGCGCCGTTCTCAGCCGGCAGCGAGCGACTTGACGTTCTTCTCTTCCCAGCCGAACTCGGCGTGACCGCGCATGCGCGAGCCGGCCGCCACGGTGAGCGTGCCAGCCTTGACGTCGCCGGCGAGCACACCCGATTCGAGCAGCTCGACGCGGGCGGCGCCGTTGATGTTGCCGTGCAGTTCGCCGGCGATGATCACGGTCTTGGCGTATACCTGCCCGGTGAGGTGGGCACCATGCTCGACGGTGAGGTTGCCATCGACGTGCACGTCGCCCTTGAAGCGACCGGCGATGCGCACATGGCCCGAGCCCTCGATCTTGCCCTCGATGGCGAGGTCGGCGGCGATGACCGATTCCTTGGCTGGCGCGCGCTCCACGCGGCGCGCCTCGGCGGCCACGGCGACCGGTGCCGCCCGCTCGGCCTCGCGCACGGGCGAGGGCGCTGCGGTCGGTGATGCCGGTGATGGCACGGGCGCGGGGGAAGTCTGATCTTTCCAGAGTGCCATGACTTGAGCCCTCTATCTTCTTGTTGTCCGAAGAGGCTGTTTACACTGAAAATACCGCCGCCGTCAAACCCGCCTGCCACCCGGCTGCCGGCAGCGGCGACCGGCCCGCTACAATGCCCGCCATCTGCAGGCTGTCGCAGGTCGCGCATGCACCACGCCCGGCTCTGGTTCGTCCGTCTGGTCACGGCCACGGCAGTCAGCCCGTGACCGGCGACACCGCGCTCGCCGACGCCCCGGTCCTCGCCCGCTCGCTGCATTCCCGGCACGTCACCATGATCGCCATCGGCGGCATCATCGGTGCCGGCCTCTTCGTCGGCAGCAGCGCGGCGATCGCGGCCGCAGGCCCGGCGATCATCCTCAGCTACCTGGCCGCCGGACTGGTCATCGTGCTGGTGATGCGCATGCTGAGCGAGATGGCGATCGCCCACCCGCACATCGGCGCCTTCACCGAGTTCGCCCGTCTCGGACTCGGCCACTGGGCCGGCTTCGTCTGCGGCTGGCTGTACTGGTACTTCTGGGTGGTGGTGGTGGCGATCGAGGCGATCGCCGGCGCACAACTGCTCGCCCTCTGGCTGCCGCTGCCGGTGTGGCAACTGGTGCTCGGCCTGATGGTGGCGCTGACCGCCGTGAACCTGCTGTCGACGCGTTCCTACGGCGAGTTCGAGTTCTGGTTCGCATCGATCAAGGTTGCCGCGATCCTGGTCTTCATCGCGGTGGCCGGCGCCGCAGTGCTCGGCTTCGCACCCGTGGACAGCCCGCGCGGCTTCGGCAACCTGGTGGCGCACGGCGGCTTCGCGCCATTCGGCGCCACGGCGGTGCTGGCCGGGGTCACCACGGTGATCTTCTCGCTCTGCGGTGCCGAGATCGTCACCATCGCGGCGGCCGAGTCGCGCGAAAGCGCGCGTACCATCTCGCGGCTCACCCTCGACATCGTGCTGCGCATCCTGCTCTTCTACGTGCTGTCCGTGCTGCTGATCGTCGTCATCGTGCCCTGGCGCGAGATCGAACCCGGGCTGTCGCCCTTCGCCACGGCGCTCGACCGCATCGGCATCCCCTGGGCCGGCACGCTGATGAACGGTATCGTGCTGACTGCCGTGCTGTCCTGCCTGAATTCCGGGGTCTACGTCACCTCGCGTGTGCTGTTCACGCTGGCCGCCAACGGCGATGCGCCGCAGGCCCTGGTCGCGCTCGACGCACGGCGGGTGCCCGCGCGCGCCATCCTCATCGGCAGCTCGTTCGGCTACGCGGCGGTGATCGCCGCCGTCGTATCCCCGTCGGGTGTCTTCGCCTGGCTGGTCAATGCCTCGGGCGCCATCATGCTGATGATCTACCTGGTGCTGGCACTCGCCGAGATCCGCGTGCGCCGGCGTCTGGAGCGCGAGGATCCCGGGCGCCTGAAGATCCGCATGTGGCTGTTCCCGTGGGCGAGCCTCTTCGTGGTGGCTGCGATCCTCGCGGTGCTGGTGGCGATGGCGCTCACCCCGGCGCTGGCGAGCCAGCTGTGGGCAAGCCTCGCCTGCCTCGCGGTCGTGGTCACGGCGTGGTGGACGATCGGGCGGCGCCGGCATCGAACGACGTCGGCACCGGTTCGAACGCCGCCACCGCCACCGGCCCGTAGCGCACCGCCGTCACGGTGAGTTCGCTCGTCCCGCCTGGCGAGCGCAGCACGACCGCGTCTCCCACACGCGCCTTCATCAAGGCCCGCGCCAGCGGCGACACCCAGCTCACGTGGCGCCGGTCGAGGTCGATCTCGTCGACACCGACGATGGTGACCGTCGCCTCGCTGCCGGACTCGTCCGCATACGTGACCGTGGCGCCGAAGAACACCTGCCCGGCCTGCGCCGCGGAACGCGGTGCGGCCGGGTCGACGATTTCGGCGAGATCGAGCCGCCGGGTCAGGAACCGGACGCGCCGGTCGATCTCGCGCAGCCGCCGCTTGCCGTACTGGTAGTCGGCGTTCTCGCTGCGATCGCCGTTACCGGCCGCCCAGGCGACCACGGCCGTGACGTTCGGCCGGTGCACGGTCAGCAGGTACTGCAACTCCTCGCGCAGACGCCGGGCACCGCCCGGCGTGATGTAGTTGCGCGCGCCGGCGGGCAGCGCCGCGGCCGGCGGCAACTCGTCCGCCTCCTCGTCGCCTTCGGACTCACGGGTGAAAGCCTTGCTCACGGTGTCGCTGCGCGCCTGGAACGATGTCGGCCATAATAGGCGCCCTTGCCGGCGCCAGCACGCGCCGGGGAGCCCTGCCGATGCACACCCGGATCGCCATCGCCCTGCTCCTCGCCACGAGCGCGCCCGCCGCGCTGGCGGGGGATGCCAACCTGCGTGTCGTCGGCACCGGCATCGAGGGCAGTGCCGGCAGCTTCATCGTGCGGGTCTATCAGGATGCCGATGCCTGGCTCGGCGACGGTTGGCGCACGCAGAAAGTCGTCGCCGTGGCCGGCCATGCGAAAGACGGGACGATCAGCGTCGAACTCACGTTGCCGCCAGGCGAGTACGCGCTCTCGGTATTCCACGATGTCGACGACGACGGCAGGCTCGCGCGCAACTTCATCGGCATCCCGAAGGAGCCGGCAGGGCTCTCGAACAACGTGAGGCCGAAGTTCGGCCCGCCGCGGTTCAAGGATGCGAAGTTCAGCGTCGGCACGACACCGGTCGAACAGCGCATCGCGCTCGACTGATGCCGATGCCGGCCGATTGCCCGCCCCTGCACCCCGGCACCGGTTGAGCCCGCCTCGCGCCCGGCCCTACAATCCCGGCATGCCGACCTACGACTACCTCTGTGAAGCCAACGGCCGCGTGGTCGAAGTCTCGCACCGCATGAGCGAGAGCCTCGCCACCTGGGGCGAGCTGTGCGCGCTTGCCGGCGTCAACCCGGGCGACACGCCCGCCACCGCGCCCGTGCGGCGCCTCATCACCGGCGGTGCGGTGGTGTCGAGCGCCAACCTCGGCAGCACCGAGCGCCCCTGCGACTACGGCTCGCCCTGCGGCAGCTGCGCCTGCGATCCTGGCGGCTGATTCCGGCACGACAGCCCACAGACTGCCGACGGGCGGATCGATAGGTCGTCCGTCAGCGACCAGTCGCCCGGCACGGCATCAGTAGAGCAGCACCTCGCGACGCGCCTCGCGCCAGGCCGCTTCGTCGCGGGCCGCCAGCGCCTCGAGATCGGCCACGCCGGCCTCGGGGTCGTCGACCCACTCGCGCAACTCGACGCCACCGTTGATGACATCGATGGCGCGCCGGTCGCGCTCGTATTCGTAGTCGAAGTCACGCCACAGCGGGTAATCCGGCCGCAGCGTGCGCAGCGCCTTGAAGACGAGCGCCAGCAGCCGCCAGGGGCGGAAGCGGCGGTGGTCGTAGGCCGGGTCGTCGACGTGGACCTGCAGGCCCGCACAGAGCTGGCCGGCGTGCTTGTGGAAGGTCGGCTCGAACCAGCATGGCCGCAGGCGACAGCCCGCCAGCCATTCCGGTGCCAGCTGGTGCATGCGCGCCAGGAGCGCGCCCGCATCGAGGTCCGGTGCGCCGCAGAGTTCGAGCGGCCGCGTGGTCCCGCGCCCTTCCGACAGCGTGGTGCCCTCGAGCATGACGGTGCCGGCGTAGCAGCGAGCCATGGAGAGGTTGGGCGCATTCGGGCTCGGGTTGACCCAGCTGCGCGTACCGGTCGGCCAGCCGAATCCCGGCCCTGCCTCCGGGCGCCAGCCTTCCATCGCCACGACGCGATAGTCGAGATCGAGGCCGAGGTGACGCCGGAACCAGTGCCCGAGTTCACCCAGGGTCAGCCCATGGCGCATCGGCAGTGGCCCGGCACCGACGAAGCTCTCCTGCCCGGCGCGCAACAGCAGCCCTTCCACCGGCCGGCCGACGGGATTCGGCCGGTCGAGCACCCACACGGTCTTGCCTGCGCGAGCCGCGGCTTCGAGCACGTAGCGCAACGTGGTGATGAAGGTGTAGACGCGGCAGCCGAGGTCCTGCAGGTCGACCAGCAGCACGTCGAAGCTGTCGAGCATCGCCGGTGGCGGACGGCGCACCTCGCCATAGAGACTGAACACCGGGATGCCGAGGGCCGGATCATGGTAATCCGGCGACTCGATCATGTTGTCCTGCTTGTCGCCGCGCAGCCCGTGTTGCGGGCCAAAGGCACTGTCGAGGCGGATGCCCGCCGCGGGCAGCGCATCAAGCGCGTGAGTGAGATCGGCCGTGACCGATGCCGGGTGGGCGAGCAGCGCCACACGCCGTCCGGCGAGGTCGCGCTGCAGGCCATCGTCAGCCAGCAGTCGTTCCAGGCCCGTCTTCATGGTGACGCTGCGCCTCCGGCGCGGCCGGGCAGCTTCAGCACGAAGCCCTCCCGGTGATGGAAATCCGCCGCGCCGGCCGGATGGCGCAGCGCCCAATGCGAAACCCTGCCCGAGCTGTCCTCGACCACGGCGCAGAGCCCGACCTCGACGCGGCCCGCGCCGGGCACGGCCGGCAGCGTGACCTCGAGTGCGATGGATCCTTCGCCCGATATCCAGTGTGCGCGCGGTGGCACCGGCAACGCCAGGGATGTCATGCCGTCACGATAGCCCGTGAAGGCATATGCCGCCCAGTGTCCGGACGGCGCGAAGTTGAACTCGAGGTAACCGGCCGCACGAGGCGCAGCGACGAAAGCCTCGAAACAGGTGTGACGCCACAGGCCGTCGCGGCGCTCTGGCACGGTCGCTGCCGGCAGGCGGATGGCCCCCGGCGCAGCCTGCAGGCGCCATACCAGGTGGAGCGCGCCATCGGCAGCGCGGGCCGCCTCGGCCATGAAGCGTTGCACGGGCCCGCCCGGCTCATCCGGGTGCGGGAACAACTGCATGGGTGTGTGCCGATCGCTCAGGCGGCGCCCGGCGGGCCCTTCACCTGCGTCGCCACGAAACCCTTCAGCGCGGCCATGCGCGCCACCCAGGCCGCGACCCGCGGGCAGGCGGAGTAGTCGAGCTGGCGGCCGAGCTTGGTCATGAGGTACGCGGCGATGGCGAAGTCGGCGACGGTGAGATCACCGAGCAGGCAGTCACGACCGTCCAGTTGCCGCTCGAGGATCGCGAGCAGCGGCGCCACCGCGGCGAGGTCCTTCTCCTCGGCGGTCTTCAGCGCGCCCATGGCCGGCGTGAGATGGCAGCTCTGCCAGTGCAGCCAGCGATCCAGATCGGCGCGGCCGCGCGCGTCGGCCGGCACCGAGCGGGTCTCGGGAAACTTCGTGCCGAGGTAGGTCAGGATGGCGTTCGACTCCCAGAGCCTGAAATCGCCATCGACGAGCGCAGGCACCTTCCCCATGGGGTTGATCGCGAGATACGCCGGCGTCTGCGTTTCCTTGTCCTTGAAACTGACATGGTGAATGTCGACATCGAGGTCGAAATGCCGCACGAAGGCCTCGACCTTGCGGTTGTTCGGCGTGACGGTGAAGGTGTACAGGCGCATGGCCCACTCCGTAGTTCCGGGTCGGTCAACGACCCGGAGGATTATTGCGCGCCGCTACCCGGACTGCCATCGTCACGGGCGGCGGCGTTCCGCATTCTGCGACTACAATGCCGCGCATGCGAATTGCGTCCGGCCCTGTCCTGCTCGTCCTGCTCGCGTGCGCCGTTGTGCCCGCCGGCGCCGACCCGACGACGGCCGCTGGTGCCGAACTCTACCAGCGCTTCTGCGCGAGCTGCCACGGCGCCGAAGGCCACGGCGACGGCCCGGCCGCCACAACCCTCGACCCGCCGCCGGCCGACCTCACGACCATCGCCCGCCGCCGTGCCGGCCGCTTCCCGGACGAAGAGATCCACGCCATCGTGGACGGACGTGCCGTGCTGCCTGCCCATGGCACCCGCGCCATGCCGGTGTGGGGTTATGAACTCGAGGCCCGCGCTCCGCCGCCCGCGCCCGGCCGCGCCAGCGCGCAGGCCATGACGCAACGACTGGTGGACTACCTGCGCGGTCTGCAGCGCGAGTGAGGGTGATCAGCGCACGCGGCGGCGATAGCGCAGCGCCGCAACCGCCGCGGTAGCGAGCAGCCAGCCGGCAGCCGGCGCCGGAACCGCGGCAAACGACGCCTGGTTGAAAACGACGTTGCCCTGGACCTGGCCAGTCGCGCCCGTGAAGTTGAACGTGCCGAACGCCATGTTGTTGTTCAGTGAAACATTGCCCTGCAACCCGGCGATGACATCGAGCGCATCACCCGAGAACGGATTGCCGGTGAGGTTCAGGGTAGCGCCCGCCGAGAGGCGGTCGGTCGCGTTCCCGCCATCGACGCCGAAGATGACCTGATCGAAACCGAAATAGTCATCCCGGATTTCGACGACCTGGCTGAAGTTGAACAGGAACGTGGCCGGAATGCTGAACACGTTGCCGTTGATGGTCGCACTGCCGGTGATGAAGCCCGGTGCCCCGATCGCACCATAGTAGCCGTCGGCGGGGTCGGCCGGAAAACCGTCCGCAGCCGTGTTCGAGGTATCGATCAGGAGCGACAGGTTCAGCACCTGGCTGTTGCACGCGTTGCCGCCGCTGAGCCCCGTGCCGCAGGGATCGCCGCTGCCGACGAAGGTGTTGTCGGTGCCGCCGGTCAGGTTCAACTGCACGATCGCCGCTTCGACGGTCACGCCGATGAACAGGCTGATGGCGCCGGCGATGACGGCGTTGCGGCACGCGCTCGAGGGATGCAGTTCCGTGGTGCTCATTGTTGTTCTCCCGGACTACGGGGATAGGACACCACAAGTCGCGCCGCAGGGCAATAACATTCTTTGGGTCGGCGTGCTGCAGACTCCCCAGGACGGCAGGATTATGTGAAAAGCCCTGAGATCGCCGTTGACCGGCTGCCCGACAGGCGTAGACTCAGCATCTGCGACAGCGGCTGGAGAACAACGATGAACAGGCTCGCTCGCGCTTCACTCGCCTTCGGTGGCACGGCATTGCTGGTGCTGGTCGTCCCGGCCCGTGCGGAGATCTACAACGGCGTCGACTTTCCGCAGGGCGCCGCATCCTTCGCCGATTCGGTGGTGAGCTTCAGTCCGGGGCCCGGTCCCGGTTCGGCGTTCCTCGATCCCGCCCAGTCGCTCGGCATCCCCGACGTGACGCTCACGTCCGGCCTCGCCTGCTTTCAGGTGCCGACGCCGCAGAACTGCAAGTTCACCTCGCTCGGTGACGGCGGCAGCCTCGTCCTGCGGTTCATGGACAACGTGCTCACCGGCAGCAGCCTCAATGGCCTAGCCGACGGCTTCAACGACCTCTGGGTCGTCGAGGTCGGCGTCGCCGAGTCGACCAACGTGGAAATCAGCACGGACGGGTCGAGCTGGACCGACGTCGGCGACATCGTCGCGGGCGGCGGCGGTTCAGTCGGCGTCTTCACCTACGGCTTCGATATCGACGCCTTCGGCTTCGACGTGAACGATGCCTTCACCTACGTGCGCCTGACCGACGTGCTGACCGATCCGGACACCAGCCCGCAGGGTGCCGACATCGACGCGGTGGGCGCCATCCAGACCGTGATCCCGCTGCCGGCCGGCGCCTGGCTCCTGCCCGCCGGGCTGGTCCTCGCCCGCTGGGTGCGCCGCCGCCCCCGCTGCTGACGACCGCGCCAGCACTTCCTTCGCACTGACCCTGCCGACCACCCCGTCATGCACGGGGGCGGTTGGTCTGCGCCCGATGCCATCCACTCCGGTCGCCCCGCGCCTGCCCCGGGGATGGTGGATTGATCGGCCCGGGGGTACACTGCTGCACTGGGAGGATGTAAATCCACCTGGTGGGGGCCCGAGGTCACCAAACTCAACCGCCCGCTGGCGCCTGCCGGCCACGGGAGGGCGATACCGCGGATCCTTTCCGACCGGCTACGAGACAGAGCGACAGAAGCGAAATCGGCTCCTAACCGAACTGACAGCAGCTTGCGGCCACTCCGTCGTATACGAGCCATTCGATTGATCTGAGAGACCAGGAGCACAGATGGAATCTAAGTTGTACGTTGGTAACTTGTCGTACTCCACGACGGAGGAAGACCTGCGCCAACTGTTTGCACAGGCCGGAAACGTGAAGTCCGTGTCGGTCATCAAGGACCGCGACACGGGCCGCTCGAAGGGCTTCGCCTTCGTCGAGATGGGCAGCGACGAAGACGCCCAGAAGGCGATCAGCCAGCTCAACGGGCAGTCGTTTCAGGACCGTTCGCTGAAGATCAACGTTGCGCGTCCGCGCGAGGACCGTCCTCGTGGCGGCGGCGGCTTCGGCGGCCCACGTGGCGGCGGTGGCGGCTTCGGCGGCCCGCGTGGTGGCGGCGGCGGCGGTGGCGACCGCGGCGGTCGCGGACGCTCCTGGTAGGCTTCTTCCCCGGCCAGCCGGGGAACGCCTCCTGACTCTGCGGCCAGGCGCCTCGTGAAGACGGGGTGCCTGGCCGTTTTTTGTCGGCAACGAGGCGGGGCGGCTCTCAGTGCGCCCCGGCAAGACCGAGTTCGGCGCTGATCCAGGCGCCGTCGCGAACCGTCACCTGGCGTGAATCACCGCTCTTCACGCGCCCGATGGGAACCTGCCCCACCGTCGTGAGCGCCGTGGCAATGGCCTCGGCACGCGCCGTGCCGAGAGCCGCGAGCTCCTCGCCGGTCACGACCTGGGCAGCAGCGAGATCCGCGCGCAGCCGGTCGAGGTAGGCGAGTTCATCGAGGCGTGGACGGCCCTGCGGGTCGTCGGCCGGCGGGGCCTGGAAACCCGCCTGCAGCTCGCCGAGGTCGCGGTCCGGGAAGGTCGTTTCGTACAGCGACTCGATCGCCCGGCGTGTGCGCTTCTCCAGGCCACGTCCTGATTCCGGGGCGCCTGACGCAGCGAGATCCTGGTCGATCAGCGCCTGGGCCTTCGCGGTGCGCAGCACGGCGGCGTCGGCCTGTGGGTCGAACGCTGCGGGCACCTCGACCACGAGCTCGGGACGACGTGCCAGCGCCTCGGCGACGCGCAGCAGTTTCTCCTGCTCCGGCGGCAGCAGGTCGGCCCGGCCCGGCGGGAAGTCGATGCGGCCGAGGTCCTCCGATTCCATGCCGAGCAGGCTGCCGAGCAGGCGGAACGGAGCGGTGGCCACGCGCGTGACGAGGTTGATGAAAGCCTTCCAGAGCACGCTGCCGATGCCGAACTGCGGGTCATCGAGACTGCCCGAGACCGGCATGTCGACGTCGATGCGCCCGTTGGCGTCCTTGAGCAGCGCCACGGCCAGGCCGAGCGGCAGGTCGACGGCATCCGGGTGCGGGACCTTTTCGCCGAGTTCCAGCTCATCGATGACGATCTTGTTGGTCCCGACCATCTGCCGGTCCGCAAGCTGGTAGCGCAGGTCCAGGTTGATGCGCCCGCGCGCGATCTTGCGGCCCGCGAACTTCACCGTGTACGGCGAGAGCGGTGCCATCTCGATGTTGCGGAAGAGGACCGTGACGTCGGCGAGGTCCGTCGGCGAACTGATGCGCACCTCACCGCCGACCTGCGCCAATCCGTACCGGTCGACCCGGCCCTCGAACGCCAGGCGCGACGGCGCCGTGCTACGGGTATCGATGGTGGTGACCTCGCCCTTCAGGTCCTCGACCCGCGCGGCGAACGGCAGTGGCAGGCTCAGGTCCGTGAAGTCCACCTCGCCGTTGCGCACGCGCACGGTACCGACCCGGGCGCGGAAGGGCTCGCCTGCCGGTGCCGGCGTCGCCGGCGGCGTGGCCTCGGCGGCGCCTGCCGCTGCCGGTGGCGCCTCGACGAAGAGATCACCGATGTTGGTCGACTGGTCGCGGGCGATGTAGATCCGCCCGAACGGCCGTTCCAGGCGCACGCGCGTGACGCGCGCGCGATTGCCGTCGAGCTGGAACTCGAGGTCGTCGAGCGCGAGTTCGCGCCAGGCGAGCAGCCGCTCCCGCTTGATCATGTCCTCGGTATCGAGATCGCGCACCCGCAGGTCGCCCTCGAAGGCGAGCGACTCGCCGGTACCCGAGGCGAGATGCCCGTCGAGCGCGAGCGTGCCGCCACGGATCGCAATGCGCGCGATGTCGCTCACGTAGGGCTGCGCCTGGGCGAGTGCGATTCCTTCGGCCTTCAGCTCCCCGTCGAGGCTGAACTCCGGCAGCAGCGCCACCGTGCCGGCGAGCCGGATGTCACCACCGGCACCGAGGCGCGCCGCAGCTTCGAGTGGCAGGCGTGCGCCCGGTTCGGTCGTGACTTCGCGCAACGCCACGTCGAGGTCGGCGACCGTCAACTGGACCGGCTGCGGTCGGGCAGCATCGGTCAGCTCGAGCGCTGCATCGGCCAGCGACACCTCGCCGATGCGCACCGCCCAGTCGGATCCGGATGCCGGGGCGACCGGCGCGATGTCAGCGGGCGCCGCAGGCGGTGTGCCGGCCGCAGCCTCGGCCGGCGCGAGAAGGTCCTCGAGATCGATGCGCCCGCCCGCACCGAGGCGGGCGCGCAATATCAGGCCACCGAGGGTGACGGCCTGCGCGCTGACCTCGTTCGCTGGCCAGCGCAGCGCGCCCCCGGCGATGCGCAACTCCGACCAGCCGAGAAATTCGCCGGCCGAAGGCGCACTCAGGCGCACGTCGCGAAACGCGGCGGTGAGGTCACTGATCCCGGCCTCGACGCCGCCGTCCGGCGTACCCCGCAGGTCGAAGCGCAAGCCGATGTCGGTAGTACCACCGGCGAGATCGAACTGGAACTGGTCGCGAAGGTAGCGGTGCAGCAGGCCGAGGAAGGGTCCCTGGACGCCGATCTCGCCGGATGCCCGCAGCGGGTTGATCACCAGGTCGCCGGCGACCGTGATGCGCGTGCCCGACTCCAGCGTGATGGCGAGCTGATGCCTGCCGGTGGCGTCCGGCAGCGTGCTGATCTCGTCGAGCGCCACGTCGAAGGGCCCAACCCGCGTGTGGAATACGTCGGCCGGCAACGCGTCCGTGAAATCGAGCGCACCGCGGGAAAGGCGCAGCGCCCGCACGACGAGGCGCGGCGGTGCGTCGGGCGCCTCTGCAGCCGGTGCCGGCCCGGAGGGCACGAGGTGCAGCAGGTTGATGGCGCCATCGCGGCCGCGCATGACGTTCAGGTAGGGTGCATCGAGCCGCAGTTCGGCCAGCGTGAGGGCACGGCCGACGATGCTCGCGCCGGCGGCGAGGTCGACGTACAGCTCGTCGAGCCCGGCGAGCAGGCTGCCGTCGGTGTCCTTGAGCCGCAGGCCCGTGAGGCGCAACGTGAACGCGAAGGGATCGACCTCGACGGCAGCGACGCTGGCCTCGCGGCCGAGCGTCTCGCGCGCGATCTTCGGCAGTTCGCGTGCAATGAGCCATGGCGCCAGCACGTAGCCCGCCAGCGCGTAGAGGACCAGGCCGAGCAGCCCTGCGAGTGGCCAGCGCCAGCGCCGCAGGAAACCCCGCACCGGACCGGGCTCGTTCACTGCGGCAGGGTTGGCCATCGATCGGGCCGCGCGCCGCCTCAGGCCGGCGTCACGTCCTCGTAGAACTCGTGGCTGTGTTCGGGCAACAGGTGGGGAAACAGGTCACGGGCGCGGTTGGCGGTAGCGCTGCTGCGCGCAAAGCCGAGACGCTCGTCGACGCTGTCCCACTCCTCGACGATGATGAAGTGCGTGCCCTTGACCTCCGGGGCCGGATGACGCGCGAGTTCCTCGGCCGTGACGAACTTCCGGATGGCCTGGACCATGGTGCCGGTGCGGGCCTGCAGGATGCGACGCCCGCGAAATCCCCTGGCTGCCTGCAGCAGCGACTCCTGTTCCTGATAGAAGCGTGCGACGTCGTTCTCGTGACCGGGCTTGGCCCAGACCGTGGCGATGTAGGGGATCATGGCGAGCTCCATCGTTGTCGTTGTTCGCCGCGCCGGCGACCACCGGCGAGTATAAACGAAGGGGTGACGACGGCTGCACGAACCATCGCATTGCCGCTGGCGGCGCATCCGGACCATAATTCGCGCCGTCCCCCCCGAACGCAGCATGCAACAGGCCCCCGATCCATGGCTGGCCAGGAATTCACCCTTCAGGTAAGCGCCCGCCTGCCGGCCAGGATTGGGCGGTTGACGGATCTCGCCGGCAACCTCTGGTTCAGCTGGCACCGGCCGACCCGCCAGTTGTTCGCCCTGCTCGACCGCGATCTGTGGTGGCGAGTCGGCCGCAATCCGAAGGTCTTCCTGCGCTGCGTCGACCAGGCCGTGCTCGACGTGGCCGCCGAGAACGAGACCTTCCTCGCCTCCTACCGGCGCGTCCTGGCGGAATTCGACGCCTACCGCGACCAGCAGCCGACGCGCTATGTACCGGCCGGCATCGGTGACGACGACCTGATTGCCTACTTCTGTGCCGAGTACGGCTTCCACGACAGTGCGCCGCTGTATTCGGGCGGCCTCGGCATCCTCGCCGGCGACCACTGCAAGACGGCCAGCGACCTGCGCCTGCCCTTCGTCGCCGTCGGTCTGCTCTACCGCCAGGGTTACTTCGCGCAGCGCATCGACGAGGCCGGCCGCCAGGTCGCCGAATACCGCCACACGCCGGCGGAGAACCTGCCGGTGGTCCCGGCGCGCGACGCACACGGCGAGGAGATCACCGTGCAGGTCGCGCTGGCCGGCCAGGCGGTCACGGTCAAGGTCTGGCGCGCGGACGTCGGCCGCATCCCCGTCATGCTGCTCGACACGGACGTGCGCGGCAACACCGAGGAACAGCGGCGCGTCACGCAGGTGCTCTACGGCGGCGACCAGTCGATGCGCATCAAGCAGGAGATCGTGCTCGGCATCGGCGGCGTACGGGCGCTGCGGGCGGCTGGTCTTGCGCCGACCGTCTGGCACATCAACGAGGGGCATCCGGCATTCCTGATCGTGGAGCGGGCGCGCGAGCTGACCCGGGAAGGCCTGCCGTTCGCGGCCGCGCTCGAGGCCGTAGCCGCCTGCACGGTATTCACCACGCACACGCCCGTCGCCGCCGGGCACGATGTGTTCCCGCCGGAACTCGTGCTCGCGCACTTTGGCGAGCACATCCGCGACCTCGGTCTCGGCGACGAGGCGTTCCTCGCGCTGGGCCAGTCCGGCAACGGCGACGGACGCTTCAACATGACACGGCTCGCCGTGAACGGTGCGCGCTCGATCAACGGAGTCAGCCGGATCCATGGCGGCGTCTCGGCCGAAGTACTGGCTGGCGCCTGGCCGGACGTGCCGCCGCAGGAAAACCCGGTCGGCTACGTGACCAACGGCGTGCACGTGCCCACCTTCATGCGCGAGGAATGGTCCGACCTGCTCGACCAGACCCTCGGCGCCGCCTGGCGCTTCGAGCTGATGGACCGGTCGCTGATCGACGGGGTCATGGGCGTGCCGGACGGCCGCTTCTGGTACGTCAAGCAGCGCGTGAAGAGCGAGATGCTGAACGCCCTGCAGAGCCGCATCGGACGCCAGCACTCGCGCAATCGCGTCAGCGGCGCCCACATCCAGCGCCTGCTGAAGTACGTGGATCCGGAAAACCCCGATGTCCTCACCATCGGCTTCGCGCGGCGCTTCGCCACCTACAAGCGCGCGACCCTGCTGTTCACGGACCTCGGCTGGCTGCAGGAGATCGTCGACCACGACGAACGTCCGGTGGTGTTCGTCTTCGCCGGCAAGGCCCATCCGGCCGACGCGCCCGGCCAGCACCTCATGCAGGAGGTGCACCGCGTGGCCAACCTGCCGCAGTTCTTCGGCAAGATCCTGCTGGTCGAAGGCTACGACATGGATCTCGCCAACCTGCTGACCTCGGGCGTCGACATCTGGCTCAACAACCCGATCTACCCGATGGAGGCGAGCGGCACCTCGGGAATGAAGGCTGCGATCAACGGCACCGTCAACCTGAGCGTGCTCGACGGCTGGTGGGCCGAGGGCTACGAGGGTGACAACGGCTGGGCGATCCCGCCGGCCGTCAACGACGGCGACGACGGCGAACGCGACCGGCAGGACGCACGTACCCTGTACGAGATCCTCCAGGACGACGTCATCCCGCTGTATTACAGGCGCGACGAGAAGCTCGGCTATTCCCCCGGCTGGGTCGAGTTGTGCAAGCGCTCGATGGCCTCGATCCTGCCGCATTTCAACAGCCACCGGTTGCTGCACGACTACGCCTGCAACTACTACGGTCCGGCAGCCGTCCAGGGGCGGCGGGTGAGCGCACGCCACTTCGCCGCGGCGCGCGAACTAGCCGTCTGGAAGGCGCGCGTGCACAGTGCCTGGAGCGGCGTGGCCCTGCGCCTGGTGCGGCCGGTCGCCGACCACGTGGGCTTCGATGGCCGCCTGCAACTGGAGGTTGCCGTGCGCCTCCATGGCCTCGCCGCCCGTGACGTCCGCGTCGAGTGCGTGATCCACCGCGACCTGTGCTCGGAGGTCACGGTGCCCGTGAAGCAGTATTCGGCCCATGGCCGCTCCACCGACGGGGTACGCCACGTCGGCACCGAGACCCGCTTCGTGGCGCCGTTCCAGCCATTGGCAGAACACGGCGAGGAAGTCGTCTACCGCCTCGACCTCGAGCCACCCTGGTGCGGCGGCCTGCGCTACGAGATCCGCGCGCTGCCCCAGCATGCCAACCTCACCCACCCTTACGAGGCCGGCCTGATGCGCTGGCTGTGACATGTCGGCAGGCCCGTTCAGAGTCCTGCCCGGGGAACCTTTTCCCGCCGGGGCCAGCGTCGGCAGCGGCGGCGTCAATTTCGCGGTGTTCAGCCGCCGGGCCACGGCCATGGCACTGGTCCTTTATGCGGACGCCACCGCGCACGAACCGCTGCAGGTGATCGACCTCGATCCGGTGCACAACCGCACGTTTTTCTTCTGGCACGTCCACGTTGAGGGAGCGCGCCCCGGGCTCTGGTACGCGTGGCGGGTGGACGGGCCGCACGATACGCAGTACAGCGGCAGCCGGCATGACCCGAAGCGTGAGCTGCTGGACCCCTGGGCGCGCACCGTGACCGACGCGCTCTGGAACCGCGCCGACGCCTCGCGCCACGGCAGCACGGCGCCCGGGATGCGCGCCAGGGTCACGAACCACGAGCCCTACGACTGGGAGGGCGACAAGCCGCTCGATCACCGCCTGGAAGACAGCGTCATCTACGAGCTGCACGTCGGCGGCTTCACGCGGCATCCGAGCGCGCGCGTCGACGCACCGGGAACCTTCCGTGCCATCGTCGAGAAGATCCCCTACCTGCAGAGCCTCGGCATCACCGACGTCGAGCTGATGCCCGTGATGGCATTCGATACCCAGGACGTGCCGCCGGCCACGGCGGCACTCGGCCACGTGAACTTCTGGGGCTACAGTCCGTACGCCTTCTTCGCCCCGCACCCGCCCTACTGCGCCACCGACGACGGCCGGCGCGAGTTCCGCGACATGGTCAAGGCGCTGCACCGCGCCGGCATCGGCATCATCCTCGACGTCGTGTTCAACCACACCGCCGAAGGTGGCGAGGACGGGCCCGTCATCAACTTCAAGGGCTTCGGCAACGAGATCTTCTACCACCTCGACCCCGACGACCGGCGCCGTTACCGCAATTTTTCCGGCTGCGGCAACACGGTCAACTGCAACCACCCGCTGGTGGCACGCTACATCGTGCAGTGCCTGGAGCACTGGGTGCGCGAGATGCACGTCGACGGCTTCCGCTTCGACCTGGCGAGCGTCCTCGCCCGCGGCGAGGACGGCCAGCCGATGTACCACGCGCCAGTGCTGTGGAACATCGAGTTCTCCGAAGTACTCACCCATACGCGTCTCATCGCCGAGGCCTGGGATGCCGGCGGCCTGTACCAGGTCGGTGACTTCCCCGGCTTCCGCTGGGCGGAGTGGAACGGCCGCTACCGCGACGTCGTGCGCCGCTTCGTCCGTGGCGACGGCGGCCTGGTTGGCGAGGTGGCCTCCCGCATCTCGGGCAACAGCGACCTCTACGCCGGCAGTGGCCGGCTGCCGATCAACAGCGTCAACCTGATCACCTGCCACGACGGCTTCACGCTGCATGACCTGGTGAGCTACGACCGGCGTCACAACGAGGCGAATGGCGAAGGCAACCGCGACGGCAACGCCGAGAACTTCAGCTGGAACTGCGGCGTGGAGGGACAGACCGACGATCCGGCGGTGCTGGCGCTGCGCCGGCGCCAGGCGCGCAATCACCTGGCCCTGCTGCTCCTCTCCCAGGGCCCGCCCCTGCTGCTCGCCGGCGACGAAGTACTGCGCACGCAACGCGGCAACAACAACGCCTACTGCCAGGACAACGAGATCTCCTGGTTCGACTGGTCGCTGGTGGAGCGCAACGCCGACTTCCTGCGCTTCGTACGCGAAATGATCCGGCTGCGCCGGCGCCATCGCGCGTTGCGACGGCGCCGCTTCCTCACGGGGACCCCGGGCAGTGGCGAAGGCGGCCTTCCCGATGTGTGCTGGTACGGGGAAACCGGCGGCTCACCGGACTGGCTCGGCCCCTCGGCGCGCTTTCTCGCCTTCACCCTGTCGGGGCGCGAACCCCGGGAGCCGGCGCTGCACGCGATCCTCAACATGGGCACCGGGGAACGTACCGTGACGCTGCCGGCCATCGAGGGCACGACCTGGCGGCGCGCCGTCGACACGGCCCTGCCGGCCCCGGCCGACATCGCCCCGCCGGAGCAGCAGGAGCGCGTGCACGGCGCGACCTATCGCGTCGCGCCCCGTACCGTCGTCGTCCTCGAAGCCTGGCCCGACTGACCCTGTAGGAGCGACGCCAGTCGCGACCGACCCCCGCGCAACGCCAGATCAGCACCCCGTAGGAGCGACGCCAGTCGCGATCCTCTTCTTCCTCCCGCGACCTTCATCGCCATCCCCGCGCCTCGCCGGTCGGACACCCGCCGGTGGAGGCTGGCGGGCGAGGCGGTGGGATGGTGGAAGAGAAGAATCGCGAAGACAAGGAATCGCGACTGGCGTCGCTCCTACGGGGTGCTGATCGGGCGCAGGTGCTGGATTCGTCGCGACAGGGTGCTCCTGCACGTCGGCGCAGTCGGCAGCCTCGCCGGTCGGGCACCCGCTGGCGGGCGTGTCGAGCCAGCGAGGCAGGATGCCGAGCGCCTGCGAGACCCGAGCGACCGCAGGGCAGGATGCCCGCAGGGAGCGTCCCGCCGGCGGGTGCCCGATCGGCGAGGCGGTGGGTTGGGGGAAGATAAAGAATCGCGACTAAAGAATCGCGACTGGCGTCGCTCCTACAAGTCGCTCCTACAAGGCGCTCCTACATGTCGCTCCTACAGGTGCTGTTTCCGGCATGTGGGGCGTGAACGAGGACGATGCCGGCGAGCGGCGGGAGGGTCACCGCGATCGAGCAGGGCTGGTCCATCCAGGGAAGATCCCCGGCGTGCAGCGGCAGCGGATTGCCCAGGTCGCTGCCGCCGTAGAACCGCGAGTCCGAGTTGAGCGCCTCGTACCAGGTGCCTGGCGCCGGCACGCCGAGCCGGTAGCCATGGCGCGGCACCGGCGTGAAGTTCAGCGCCACCACCACCGCCGAAGCATCGTCGCGACGCACGAAAGCGATGATCGAATGGTCGGCGTCATCCCAGCGCAACCACTGGAAGCCGCGTGACTCGAAGTCGTGGCGATGCAGTGCCGGCTGTTCGCGATACAGGCGATTGAGATCGGCCACGAGCTGGCGCACGCCGCCGTGGCGCGGGTCGCCAAGCAGTGGCCATGCCAGCGTGCCGCGATGGTCCCATTCCTCCGCCTGCGCCAGTTCACCGCCCATGAAGAGCAGCTTCTTGCCGGGATAGGTCCACTGGAAGGTGTAGAGCAGCCGCAGGTTGGCGCGACGCTGCCACTCGTCGCCGGGCATGCGGCCGAGGAGCGAGCGCTTGCCGTGCACCACTTCGTCATGTGACAGCGGCAGGACGAAATTCTCGGTGAAGGCGTAGACGGGTCCGAAGCTCAGCTGGTCGTGGTGGAAACGCCGGTGCACCGGATCGTGCGCCAGGTACTGCAACGTGTCGTGCATCCAGCCCATGTTCCACTTCATCGAGAAGCCGAGGCCGCCGTGCTCCGTCGGCCGCGACACGGCGGGCCATGCCGTGGACTCCTCGGCGATGGTGACCGTGCCCGGGCACTCGCCGTGCGTGAGCTCGTTCAGGCGGCGCAGGAAGGCCACGGCCTCGAGGTTCTCGTTGCCGCCGTGGACGTTCGCCGTCCACTCTCCGGGCTGGCGCGAGTAGTCGAGGTAGAGCATCGAGGCGACGGCGTCCACACGCAGGCCGTCGAAGTGGAATTCCTTCATCCAGTACAGGGCGCTCGACAGGAGGAAGCTCTGCACCTCGTGGCGGGCGTAGTTGAACACCAGCGTGCCCCAGTCGGCATGCTCGCCCTTGCGCGGGTCCCCATATTCGTACAGCGCGCTGCCATCGAATCGCGCCAGGCCATGGCCGTCACGCGGGAAGTGCCCGGGTACCCAGTCGAGGATGACGCCGATGCCGGCCTGGTGCAGCCGGTCGATCAGGTGGCGCAGGTCGTCGGGCTCGCCGAAGCGGCGCGTCGGGGCAAAGTAGCCCGATGGCTGGTAACCCCAGGATTCGTCGAGCGGGTACTCGGTCAGCGGCAGGAACTCGACGTGCGTGAAGCCGAGCTCCTGCACCCAGGCGACGAGCTGGTCGGCGATCGCCCGATAGCCGAGGAAGCTGCCATCCTCGCGTCGACGCCAGGAGCCGAGGTGCACCTCGTAGATGGACATCGGCGCCTCGAGCCAGCGCTGCCCGGCACGCCGGTGCAGCCATTCGCCGTCGCCCCACCGGTACGGCGACGGGCCGATGACGACGGAGGCCGTGGCCGGGCGCAGTTCGGCGAGCCGCGCCATGGGATCGCTCTTCAGCAGCACTTCGCCGCCGAAGCGGTTGCGGATCTCGTACTTGTAGACCGAGCGGGCGGCGAGTCCCGGCAGGAACAGTTCCCACACGCCGCAGGCACCACGGCTGCGCATCGGGTGGCAGCGACCGTCCCAGGCGTTGAAGTCGCCGACGACGCTGACCCGTTCGGCCTCCGGGGCCCAGACGGCGAAGCGCACGCCGGCCACGCCGTCGATGCTCACCAGGTGCGCGCCAAGGATCCACCAGGCGTGCCAGTGCCGGCCGGCGGCGAAGGCCTCGAGTTCGCGTTCCGGGATCTGTGGCGGAAAGCAGTACGGGTCGAAGAATTCGAGGACCCGACCGTCGTCGCGTTCGCATCGCAGCCGATAGCGCAACGGCAGGCCCTGCACCGGGCCGCAATACTCGAACAGGTCGCTGTCGCCGACGCGGTGCAACGCCACGTCGAGGTCGGGCAGCGTCATGCCCAGGGTGGCCGGCGCGAACGCGCGCACGCAGGCCTGGCCGCCGGGCAGCGGATGGCGGCCGAGCACGGCGAACGGGTCGTGGTGACGCGCCGCCAGCAGACGCGCAACGTCCGCATCGGCGGCAAGGGCAGTGGCTGAATCGTTCGCGTTCACGGGTGGCGGCATTCTGGCATCATTCCGGCACTGGCGAGCGGCTTCCGCGGCAACCGGCGCGGGTTATACTGCCAGCGGGCAGCCCTGCTGCCCGGCCCGCAAGGACCACAGGGGCGAGCGCGTGAAACCGAGAAAATCCGGCCGCTTCGTCAGCCAGCTCACCAAGAGCACCATGGCGGTCGTCATGGCGGGCGGACGTGGGGAGCGGCTCATGCACCTGACGCGCCACCGCGCCAAGCCGGCCATGCCCTTCGGCGGCAAGTACCGCATCATCGACTTCTCGCTGTCGAACTGCGTGAATTCCGGGATCCGCCAGATCCTCGTGCTGACGCAGTACAAGGCGCACTCGCTCATCCAGCACATCCAGCGCGGCTGGGGCTATCTGCGCGGCGAGCTCGGCGAGTTCGTGCAGCTCGTGCCGGCCCAACAGCGCATCGGCGATCACTGGTACCGCGGCACGGCGGACGCCGTCTACCAGAACCTCGACATCATCGCAGCCTATCACCCGGACCTCGTGCTCGTGCTCGCCGGCGACCACGTGTACAAGATGGACTACGGGCCGATGATCGCCTATCACGTCGAGAAGAATGCCGACATCACCGTCGGCGTGGTCCAGGTGCCCGTTTCCCAGGCACATGAGTTCGGCGTGATGACGGTCGACGACAACCAGCGCGTCACGCGCTTCATGGAGAAACCGGCCCGTCCCGAGCCCATGCCCGGACGCAGCGACGTGGCCCTGGTATCCATGGGCATCTACGTGTTCACCCGCGATTTCCTCGAAGCGCGCCTCGCCGCCGACGCCGCGGACCCGAGATCCTCGCACGACTTCGGCAAGAACGTCATTCCCGGCAACATTGCCGGCGGACGCGTCTATGCCTACTCATTCCAGGACGTGAAGACTGCGGCACAGGCCTACTGGCGCGATGTCGGCACCGTCGATGCGTTCTACGAAGCCAACATGGAGCTCGTCTACGTCACCCCGGAGCTGAACCTCTACGACGAGGACTGGCCGATCTGGACCTACCAGGAGCACGTGCCGGCGGCCAAGTTCGTCCTCGACGAGGACGGCCGCCGTGGCGAGGCGATCAACTCGCTCGTCTCGGGCGGCTGCATCGTCTCGGGTGCGACGGTGCGCGAGTCGCTGCTGTTCGTGAACAGCCATGTCGACGAGCGCTCGTCGGTCTATCGCTCGGTGCTGCTGCCGAACGTCCGGGTCGGGCGCGACTGCCACATCGCCAGGGCCATCCTCGACGAGGGCTGCACGGTGCCGGACGGAATGCGCATCGGGTCCGACCTGGCGGAGGACGCGCAGCGTTTCTGCGTCACCGAACGCGGCGTCGTGCTGGTCACCCCCGGCATGCTCGCCGGATTCGGCAGCGTGCGCGAGGATGCGCGCCGCGAGGCAAGGGGCCGGGGCTGAAACCACCGTCGCGATGAGCACCCTCCTCGACCGGCGTCGCGCCGGCGTCCTGCTGCACCCGACCTCGCTGCCGGGTTCCGGTGGCACCGGCACGCTAGGCGACGACGCCCGCCGGTTTCTCGACTTTCTCGCTGCCGGCGGCTTCACCGTGTGGCAGACGCTGCCACTCGGCCCGGTCGACCACAGCCGCTCGCCCTACCAGGTGAAGTCCGCGCATGCCGGCAATCCCGAACTCGTGGACCACGCCGGGCTGGTGGCGCGCGGCTGGCTCGCCGAGTCCGAGCGCACGCTGCCGGTCGTCGAGTGCCTGCAGCGTGCCTATGCGCGCTTTCGAGATTCGGCCGGCGCCGGCGAACGCGCCGCTTTCGATCGCTTCGTCCAGCAACAGCGCAACTGGCTGCTGCCTTACTCGCTGTTCGAGCACCACCGCCGCGAGACGGGTGGACGCCCGTGGTGGGAGTGGCCGGCACCGATCCGCGAGCGCCAGCCGGCGGCATTGACCGCGACGCTGGCGGCGGCCCGCGACAGCCTGCGGAGCATCGCCTTCGAGCAGTACCTGTTCGATCACCAGTGGCAGCAACTGCGCGACCAGGCAAGAGCGCGCGGCATCCTGCTGTTCGGCGACCTGCCGTTCTACGTCGATCTCGACAGCGTGGAAGTCTGGTGGCACCGGCGATTCTTCCGGGTGGACGCCGCCGGCCAGCCCGCTGCCGTCGCCGGCGTGCCGCCCGATTATTTCAACGCCGACGGTCAGCTCTGGGGCAACCCCCTCTACGACTGGGTTGCGCTCGAAGCGGACGGATTCCGCTGGTGGATCGACCGCATCCGCAGCCAGCTCGGCCGTTTCGACCTGCTGCGTATCGACCACTTCCGCGCGCTGGAGTCCTACTGGGAGGTGCCGGCCGGCGCGACCACCGCTCGCGACGGGTGCTGGCAACCGGCGCCGGGTGCCACCCTGCTCGCCGCCCTCGCGCGCGATCTCGGCGAGATGCCGCTGGTGGCGGAGGATCTCGGCACCATCACCCCGGCGGTCAGGGAACTGCGCGAGTCCTTCGGCCTGCCGGGCATGCTGGTGCTGCAGTTCGCCTTCGACGGCTCGGCGCAGAACCCCTACCTGCCGGCGAACCACATCGAGAACGCGGTGGTGTACACCGGCACGCACGACAACGACACCACGCTCGGCTGGTACGCCTCGCTCGATGCCGGTACGCGCGCACGCGTGGACGCCTGCCTCGCCAGCACGCCGGGCGACATGCCGGGTGCGCTGATCCGCGCCGCTTTCGCTTCCCCGGCCATGCTGGCCGTGCTGCCGATGCAGGATCTGCTGGGCCTCGGTGGCGAGGCGCGCATGAATGTGCCGGGCACACCCGGCGGCAACTGGGCCTGGCGTTTCGGCTGGGAGCAGGTCGATGCAGCGCTGACGGACCGCTGCCGGCGCCTGGCGGTGATGTCGGGACGGACCTGAAGCAGGCGTCTGCAGCAGCGCTCAGCCACCCGCGAGGCGTGCGAACAGCGCCTCGTACTGCGGGCCCTGGTGATCCCAGGAGTAGTCCTGTCGCATGCCGTTCCTCACGAGCTGCTGCCAGGCGCGCTCGTCGCCGAACCAGTCGAGCGCGGTATCGAGGCCCCAGGTCAGGCCGCCAACGTCGGCGTCGCGGAACACGCAGCCCGTACCGATGCCCGTCGACGGGTCGAAGTGCGTCACCGTGTCGGCGAGTCCGCCCGTCATGCGCACCACCGGCACCGTGCCATAGCGCATGGCATAGAGCTGTGTCAGGCCGCAGGGTTCGTAGCGCGACGGCACCAGCAGCAGGTCGCTGCCGGCGATGATGCGATGGGCGAGCGGCTCGTCCTGCGCCTGCACGTGCGCCACCCAGCCCGGAAAGCGCTGCGTGAGTTCCTGCAGCCCGGCCACGTAGGCCGGCTCACCGTCACCGAGGAGGGCGCAGCCGAAAGGCCGCCGGTCGAGCATGGCAGGCAGGGCTTCGAGGATCAGGTCGATGCCCTTCTGCCCGGCGAGCCGCGAGACGAGGCCCACGAGAGGCACTCCGGCCGGCAGGGCGAGCCCGAGATCATCGAGCAATGCGGCGCGCACCACGCGCTTTCCGCACAGGTCAGCCGCCGAATAGTGCTGCGGCAGGTGCGGATCGTGCTCCGGGCTCCAGCGGCCATAGTCCACACCGTTCAGGATCCCGGCGAGGCGGTGGCGGCGCGAGCGCAACAACTCGTCGAGCCCCATGCCGTATTCGGGCGTCTGGATCTCGCGCGCGTGCGTGGGACTCACCGTCGTCAGGGCGTCGGCGTGAGCGATGCCTGCCCTGAGGAAATTCACCTGTCCTTCGCGAAGATCTTCGGCTGCGAACAACCGCGTGAGCGCCGCCTCCCCACAACGGGCCAGCAAGACGGCGTCGAACACGCCCTGGTAGCCGATGTTGTGGAGCGTCAGGACCGTGTAGGCCTGCCGGAAGACGCGCTCGGCCGCGAAGCGCTCGCGCACCATGAGCGCTGCCGGCGCTGCATGCCAGTCGTGGCAGTGCAGGATGTCCGGCGCGAAGCCGGCCTCGACGGCCAGTTCGAGCGCGGCGCGCGACAGCAGCAGGAAACGCATGGCCTCGTTCTCGCCGCTCGAATACACGCTGCCACCGAAGAGATCCGGTGCATCGACGGCGTAGACGGCGGGCCCCGCCGGGTCGGCGCCGGCGAGACGATGGACGGCATAGCGGATCGGGTTGGCGCCAGCCTCCCAATAGCGTGGTCCGACGACGGCGTGCGGCTCGAGGCGCACGCCCTGCGTGCGCAGAGCGCCGTAGTACGGCAGCACGGCGACGACCTGGTGGCCGCGCCCGCTCAGCCAGTGCGAGAGGCCGGCCGTGACGTCGGCCAGGCCACCGATCTTGGCGAACGGGGCAAATTCGGCGCAGAGCGTGAGGATACGCACGGATTCAGGGTCGCCGGCCCATGCCCCGGAGCAGCTCGCCGGGTGCGCCATCTGGCGCGAAGAGGACCCCGGCTCTCGTCGTCAGCCGCTGCGCACCGACAACACGGGGCAGGCCGCGTGACGCAGCACGGCCTCCGTCGTGCTGCCGAGGAGCACGTGCTTCAGGCCGCTGTAGCCGTGGGTGGTCATGACGATCAGGGCGGCCTTGTGGCTGTTCGCATAACTCACCAGTTGCTCGGCCGGCCGTCCGACCAGCACCCGCGTGGTGAAGCCGCCCAGCGCCTTCAGGTGAGCATCCACGAAGTTGGCCATGCGCTTCTCGGCACTGCGGGTGAGTTCGTCGACGGACGGGATCGGCACCGGACCCATGTCGAGCGTGGCGTAGATATGCGGTTCCTCGACGACATAGATCACGTGAACGTCCGCCTGCAACTGGTCCGCCATCCGCCGGACCCAGGGCAGCGCGCCGGCGGACATTTCCGAGAAGTCGGTGGGAAAGACGATGACGTTCCTGGCAGGCATGATGATTCTCCGTCCGCACGATACTGGACCGGATCCCGCTCCGCCTCAGGCGGACTCGAGCCGGCTGCTGGGGGTCGTGCGTCGTAGCTTAACGCAGACGTCGCCGGTGCGCGTCACGGCGCTGCCGGTGGCGTCCGGTCACATCGCCAGGGATGCGGAAGGAACCGCCGCCGCTGTTTCCGAACAGGCAGTTACGGTGGCGCCGGGAACGACCTGGTCCGTCACCGGAAGGTTCAGACCGCCGCGCGGGGACGTGGCAGCCCCGGGCTGCGCCGCTCTCCGGCCGGGCCGTACTCGGCTGCCGCCGCCGGCTTGCCACGCAGGCAGCGCAGCGTGCCCTCCACGCGCCGGCGCTGGCCGCGGATCATCTGGCCGTTGGCATCGTTCAGCGCGCGGCATTGCTGGGTCAGCGCCAGCACCTGCTGCCAGCGCTGGCCGATCCCGCCGTCGGCACTGAAGCTGCGTCCCGCACGACCCGGACGGTCGGCGAGGCCCAGGCGGTCGAGCGTCGCCTGACGGCGTTGTTCGATGCCGTCGGCGCCGGCAATGGCACTGGCCTTGTTGCTGACGGCCCGGAGCAGGGCCTCGCCGTCGCGCGCGGCGAGGGCGTCACGCTCGGACTCGAGTGCGAGCAGCACGGATTGCATGGCGTCGATCTGCTCGTCGAGCAACTGCGCCAGTTCGCGGTCGGGAAGGGTATCGCGCGGCACGGTGACCTCAGGCCAGATCCTGTTCCATGCGGATCAGGCGGGCGGCGATGCGCGCGGCATCGGGCCGGTAGTTGCCGGACTCGATGCGTTCACGCAGCTCCTCGACCCGGGCGCGGTCCACGTCGGGAACCTCCGCGAGTCGCGCCTCGATGCCCTTGAGTCGCGCGGCGGTGCCGGTCAGTTCGACCTCATCGCGCGCAGCCCGGGCACGTTGCGTGGGGCCGGCCTCGGCGCTGCCCTGCGGGCGGCCGACGGCGCGGCTGCGCGTCGTGGGGACGTCGAGCCCCACCCTGCCGAAACTGCCGATCTTGTCCGCCATCACTGCTCTCCCAAACTCCACGCCTGTCGGGTTCCCGCCGGTGTTATCGGCACCGAGCGGTCCGACCTTTAGGGCGCAATAATCGCGCTGCGCCAACCCAGTCTGGTGCCCTCACGGCACCCGGATCTCGACCGACTTCTCATTCCGGACGACACCCTGGAGCACCCGGCGCGAGGACGGGTTCTCCACGCTGATGATTTCACCTAATGCGCCGTCGGCGCGCGCAATGCCCGCCATCTGGACCGCGATCGCCCCGGACTTCGCCTCGAGGGTGACCTGCTGGCCCCGGCGGATCAGGACCGGCGCCGTCAGTTGCACCGGGGCGATGACGGCGCCTGCCGGCAGGCTGCGGCGCAGGACCTGGCCGATGGCCGCACCGGTACTCGTGAGGTAGCCGCCCGGCACGGCGGCCACCACCCGGTCCGCCAAAATCACGTCGCCTGCCGCCAAAACTTTGCCACGCTCGAGCGGCACAGCCGTCACGACCAGGGCCCGGCGCACCGTGACCTCGACGGGCACGCGCAGGCGCCAGGAACGCGGGCCATCGCACCGCACCTCCACGCTGAACCGGCTGGCTTCGCCTGCCGCGTCCGGCACCGCTGCCTGCAGCGGCTGCCCGCAGGCAGGCAGACGCAGCCGCGGATCCACTGGCGCTGCGCTCACCTCGACGTGCTCGGCAGGATCCGTGTAGCGCGCCGCTACGACCTGCTCGGCGCTCGTGCCGATCGACGCGAGGTCCTGCCAGGTGTCAGCGCCGGCCTCGGGGCCGAACACCGCGAATCCCGCCAGCGCCACGGCATGAACCCTGCATCGGTAGGAGTGGTGTTTCATCGTGAACGGGATATTTGCAAGATCCATGCCGGCCGGTGGAAAGGCGGGGCGGGCTCGCCGGCGGCAAGTCGCTGCCCTCGTTGCAGGCCGTTGCCCCTGTCGTGGCAGGTCCTTGCCGTTCGGGCTGCACGGCGCACGGCACCTGTCCCTACCGGTCGTCATGGCACGCCTCTTGCAACGCCCCCTGCAGGCAAGACACGCACACGGGAGTGAGCGATGCCACTCGACATCAACCAGGTGTTCGCACCGCACGAGCGGGTGCTGACCACGGCGAGCCAGCGCATGGAACTGCTGGCCGCCAACATGGCCAATGCCGACACACCTAATTACAAGGCGCGCGATCTCGACTTCCGCGCCGCCCTGCAGTCGGCGGAAGCCGGCAGCATGAGCCTCGCTGCCACGAACCCGGGGCACATCGGTAGAGCCAGTCGCGGCAGCGGCCGGGCCGAGGTGCTGTACCGCGTGCCCGACCAGCCCACGCTCGACGGCAACACCGTCGATGCCCAGAAGGAAAGCGCCGCCATCGCCGAGACCGCGACGCGCTACCAGGCGTCTCTCACCTTCCTCGACCAGCGCATCCGCGGGCTGCGCATGGCCATCACCGGAGGACGCTGATCATGGCTCTCTTCAAGATCTTCGACATCGCCGGCTCCGCCATGAGCGCGCAGTCGGTGCGACTCAACGCCACCGCGAGCAACCTCGCCAACGCCAGCAGCGTCGCCGGCAGCCCCGAGGCCGCCTATCGCGCACGCCAGCCGGTGTTCCAGGCCGCCATGGCGGAGGCCACCGGCGACCTGCTGACGGACCCGGCCTCCGCCGGCGTGAAGGTCACCGGCGTGCTCGAGAGCCAGGCACCGCCGGCACGCGTGTACCAGCCCGGGCATCCGCAGGCGGACGCCGAAGGCTACGTCTACATGTCCAACGTCAACGTCGTGGACGAGATGGTCAACATGATCTCGGCCTCGCGCACCTACCAGAACAGCGTCGAAGTGCTCAACACGTCCAAGGAGCTGCTGCTCCGGACGCTGAGCCTCGGCCAGTGACGCCAGGAGCGATGACCCATGGCCACGATCGACGGCAGCTCTTTCTACGGTGATCTCGGCTCGTCCTACCGGCTGCAGCAGCCGGCCCAGAAGGACCGCCAGGCCCTCGGCCAGGAGGAATTCCTGAAGCTGATGCTCACGCAGTTCCGCAACCAGGATCCGCTCAAGCCACAGGATCCGGCGGAGTTCCTGTCGCAGCTCGCGCAGGTCTCGAGCGTGACCGGCATCGCCGAGATGAAGAACTCCATCGCGACACTCGCCGACTCGCTGTACGCCGGCCAGGCGCTGCAGGCGGCGAGCGTCGTCGGCCGCAGCGTGCTCGCCCCGTCCGACGCCGCCACGCTCGCCGCCGGCGAGACCGTGCGCGGTGCCGTCGACCTGCCCGCCTCCACCCAGGCCGGGTTCGTGCGCGTGCTCGACGGCAGCGGCGCACTGGTGCGCGAAATCCCGCTCGGGCCGCGCGCCGCCGGACTGGCGAGTTTCGAGTGGGACGGTCGCACCGCCACCGGCCAGGGCGCCGCTCCGGGCAGCTACCGCATCGTCGCCGGCTACCGCAGCTCGGGCCAGGAAATCGCCGCCGATACCTTCGTCGCCAAGCGAGTCGCCAGCGTTGCCCTCGGCGGCGATGGCGGACGCACGGAAATCACCACCACGGACAACCAGACGCTCGGCCTCGGCGAAGTCCGGGCCATCTACTAGTCATCGACCAGAGGAGACGCCACATGTCTTTCCAGATTGCCCTCTCCGGCCTGAATGCCGCCTCGACGGACCTGCAGGTCACGTCCAACAACATCGCCAACGCCAACACCACGGCGTTCAAGTCCTCGCGCGCTGAGTTTGCCGACGTGTTCTCCGGCGATGCCATCGGCATCGGCAACGGCGTGCGCCTCGCCGAGGTACGCCAGGAGTTCACCCAGGGCAACGTCGAGATCACCGAGCGCCAGCTCGACCTCGCCGTCAGCGGCAAAGGGTTTTTCGTCGTCAACGACAACGGCAGCTACCTGTACTCGCGCGTCGGCGCCTTCGGACTCGACCAGCAGGGCTACGTGCAGAACTCTGAAGCCGAGCGCCTGCAGGTCTATCCGCCGCACGGCGACGGCACGTTCAACATCGGGGCGCTGATCGACCTGCGGTTCACCACCGAGACGGCGCCGCCGCAGCCGACCGCCACGGTCGACATGAACATCAACCTCCCGGCCGGCGCCGCACTGCCGCCGGTGTCGCCGTTCGATCCGACGGACCCGCAGACCTACAACCACAGCACGTCGACCATCACCTACGATTCCCTCGGCGCGGCCCACAACACCACGTTCTACTTCTACCCGACCGCCACCGGCTGGGATGCTGCCACCACCATCGATGGCAACGCCGTCGGCACGCCGCAGGCCTTCACCTTCACCTCGGCCGGCGTGCTCGCCACCCCGGCCAATGGCGTGATCAACTTCAACGGCTACGATCCCGGCAACGGCGCGCTCGCCATGAACCTCGCCCTCGACCTGTCGCCGACCACCCAGTACGGCTCGGACTTCGTGGTCAACACGATCAACCCGGACGGCCAGGCGGCCGGGCGCCTGCGCAGCATCGAGATCGACCCGACGGGCGTGGTCTTCGCGCGCTTCTCCAACGGCCAGTCCGATTCGCTCGGCAAGATCGCGCTCGCCAACTTCTCCAACCCGGAGGGGTTGCTGAAGGTGAGCGACACCTCGTTCCAGGAGACCTTCGCCTCCGGCGTGCCGCTGCGGGGCGAGGCCACGCAATCGGACTTCGGCGTGATCCAGTCCGGTGCGCTGGAGTCTTCCAACGTCGACCTGACCGAGCAGCTGGTGCGCATGATCACCAGCCAGCGGCTGTTCCAGGCGAACGCCCAGGTCATCTCGACCATGGACAGCGTCACCCAGACGATCATCAACATCCGCTGACCGGGTACTGAGTCATGGACCGCCTGATCTACGTGGCGATGACCGGGGCGCGCGAAGCGATGCGCGCCCAGTCGCTGGTCGCCCACAACATCGCCAACGCCGGCACCACGGGCTTTCGCGCCGTGCGCCACAGCGTCGAGGCGCAGGCCGTGCAGGGCCCGGGGCTCGCCACGCGCATCAACCCCGTCACCCTGCCCGACACGTGGAACGCGGCGAGCGGCACCATGATCCAGACAGGGCGGGAACTGGACATCGCCATCCAGGGTGATGGCTGGATCGCCGTGCAGGACACCGACGGCAGCGAGGCGTACACGCGCGCCGGCAGTCTGCGCATCAATGCGGCCGGCATGCTCGAGACAGCCGGCGGACAGCTCGTCAAGGGTAGCGGCGGGCCGGTGTCAATACCGGATTTCAGCGAACTGTACATCGGCAACGACGGCCAGATCTCCGTCGTGCCGAAGGGTCAGACGCCGGAGAGCCTGGCGGTGGTGGAACGCATCAAGCTCGTCGACCCGCCACAGGCGCAGATGATCGCCGCCGGCAACGGCCTCTACCGCATGGCCGACGGCAGCGAAGCGGCGGCCGACGCCACCGTCACCATCGCCAGCGGCCAGCTGGAGTCCTCGAACGTGAACGCCACCGCCGCCCTGGTGGAAATGATCGAGGTCGCGCGCGCCTACGACATGCAGGTGCGCGTCATGCACTCGGCCGACGAGAACGCCGCGGCGGCCGCGCGGCTGATACGCACCGGCGGCTGACGCCGCACACACGGACACTGAGGAGTCACGACGATGGAATCACTCTGGGTTGCCAAGACCGGCCTCGACGCGCAGCAGACGCGCATGACCGTGGTCTCCAACAATCTCGCCAACGTGAACACCAACGGCTTCAAGAAGGGTCGGGTGATCTTCGAAGACCTGCTCTACCAGAATCTCTCGCAGGCGGGCGGCGCCACCTCCCAGAACACCGAGCAGCCGACGGGCCTCAACCTCGGCACCGGCGTACGCGTGGTGGCCACCGAGAAGTCATTCAGCCAGGGAACCACGGTGAACACCGGCAATCCCTTCGACATCATGATCAGCGGCCGCGGCTTCTTCCAGATCCTCCTGCCCGACGGCAGCGAAGCCTACACGCGCGATGGCTCCTTCAAGATCGACTCCGAGGGCCGGCTGGTCACTGCCTCTGGCTACGAGGTGCAGCCCTCGATCACCGTGCCCAACGGCACGACCAGCATCACGGTATCGGGCGATGGCGTGGTGCAGGCCACCGTCACCGGCCAGGTCGAGCCGGTCACGCTCGGTACGCTGCAGATCGCCGACGTCATCAACCCGGCCGGGCTGCAGCCGCGCGGCCAGAATCTGCTGGTGGAATCCGCCGCGAGCGGCACGCCGCAGCTCGGCAACCCCGGTCTCGAGGGCCGCGGTGAGCTGGTGCAGGGTTCCGTCGAGGGCTCCAACGTCAATGTCGTCGAGGAACTCGTGGGCATGATCGAGACGCAGCGCGCCTACGAGATGGCCTCGAAGGCCATCTCCACCAGCGAGCAGATGCTCCAGTACCTGAACAACAACCTGTGAGGGTGACTCGTGCGCACACACCACCCGGAAGGTCACCGATGAACGCCAGCCGATTCCCCGTCGCAGCCGCCGTGCTCGCGCTCGCCGCCCTCATCGGCGGCTGCGGCAGTGTGGCCACGCGGCCCGGCGAGTACGCCCCGACCCCGCCGCGTGAGCCGGCTCCGCCACCGCCGGAGAGCGGTGCCGTGTACCGTCCGACCACGTCGATCTCGCTCTTCGAGGACCTGAAGGCACGCCGCGTGGGCGACACGCTCACCATCCGGCTCGCCGAGCGCACCCAGGCTTCCAAGACCGCCAGCACGGATGCCAAGAAGGACACGAAGACCGACACCGGTGCGCCGGTACTGTTCGGCGACACGGTGACCCGCAATGGCGAGCAGATCCTCAGCAACGAGTGGGAGACCGCCCAGGAGTTCGAAGGCGAAGGATCGAGCAGCCAGAGCAACCGGCTCGACGGCAACATCACCGTGACGGTGGCCGAAGTCCTGGCCAACGGCAATCTCTACGTGCGCGGCGAGAAGTGGCTGGCGCTGAACCAGGGCGAGGAATTCGTGCAGGTCGCCGGTATCGTGCGCCCGTCGGACATCGGTGCCGACAATTCCGTGCCCTCCTACAAGATTGCCGACGCCCGCATCACCTACGGGGGCCGGGGCCTGATCAACGATTCCAACGAGCCGGGCCTGCTGGCCCGTCTGTTCATGAAGTTCTGGCCGCTGTAGCGGCGCTACGGCCGATCCCCGGGAGACACAAGCCATGAAGTCCCGACACGACGCCCGCCTGGTGCAGACCGCCTGGCTCCTGACCGGCATGATGCTGGTGCTGCTGCAGGTGGCCGCCGAAGCGCGCGCCGAGCGCATCAAGGATCTTGCCTCCGTCGCCGGCGTACGCACCAACCAGCTGGTGGGTTACGGCCTGGTCGTTGGCCTCGACGGCACGGGCGACCAGACCACGCAGGCCCCCTTCACCACGCAGAGCCTGATCAGCATGCTGGAGCGCCTCGGCGTGACGCTGCCACCGGGCACCAATCTGCAGCTGAAGAACATTGCCGCCGTGGCCGTGCACGCCGACCTGCCGCCCTTCGCCAAGCCAGGACAGGGCATCGACGTCACCGTCTCCTCGATCGCCAACGCCAAGAGCCTGCGCGGCGGCACGCTGCTGATCACGCCGCTCAAGGGCCTCGACGGGCAGATCTACGCCATTGCCCAGGGGAACCTCGCCGTGGGCGGCCTCGGTGTCTCCGGCCAGGACGGCTCGAGCATCGCCATCAACGTGCCGAGCGTCGGCCGCATTCCCAACGGCGCCACGGTGGAGCGTGCCGTGCCGACACAGTTCGCCGGCAACGATCACCTGACACTCAACCTGCACCAGCCCGACTTCACCACGGCCACGCAGCTTGCCGACACGATCAACAAGCTGCTCGGCGCCGGCACCGCCCTGCCGCTCGACCCGACCTCGATCCGCGTAAGCGCCCCGCAGGCGGCCGCCGATCGCATCTCCTTCCTGTCCGCCATCGAGAACCTCGAACTGACGCCGGGCACCGCTCCCGCCAAGGTCATCGTCAATTCGCGCACGGGCACGGTCGTGATCAATGCGCAGGTGCGGGTGATGCCCGCTGCCGTGTCGCACGGTTCCCTGGTCGTCAGCATCACCGAAGACTTCGACGTCAGCCAGCCGCAGCCCTTCGCCGAGGAAGGCCAGACCGTGGTCACGCCGCAGACGAACATCGAGATCGCCCAGGCGGAGAACCGCATGTTCCTGTTCAAGCCGGGCGTGGAGCTCAACGACATCGTCAAGGCCGTGAACGAGGTTGGCGCCGCTCCGGGTGACCTGGTGGCAATCCTCGAAGCCTTGCGTGCCGCCGGCGCCCTGCGCGCCGAGCTGCTGGTCATCTAGGACGACCATGGCCACGCTCGCCCCGCTGCCGCAGGCCCCGAGCACGGCGACAGATTTCGCCGCGCTGGCCGAGCTGCGTGCCCGTGCGGGCGGCGAAGGCGGTGCGGAGGTCACGCGCGAAACCGCGCGCCAGTTCGAAGCGCTGTTCGTGCAGATGATGCTGAAAAGCATGCGCGAGGCTGGCGCTGCCTTCGGCGACGGCAGCGACACCACTTACCGGGATCTCTTCGACCAGCAGATCGCGGTCGAGATCACCCGCGGCCGGGGCCTCGGCGTCGCCGAGATGCTGGCCCGCCAGCTCGAAGCCGGCAGCACCCAGAAAACGCCGGCGCTGCGTGCGCCCGGCACCGCCGACGTCGTGCCCTCACTCATACCGGCACCACCGACGCCACCGCCGGCACGCTTCCAGCTCAGTGCGCCGGACGACACCGCGCTGCTCGCATCCGCCTCGGCACCGGCGTTTGCGCCCGACGGACCCACGACCGCCCGGGCGACGGACATCTGGCAGGACTGGAGGCCGGCCAGTCCCGAGGAATTCATCCGCGACCTGTGGCCGCACGCCGAGCGGGCCGGCAGCGAACTCGGCGTCGATCCGCGCGCGATCGTCGCGCAGGCGGCGCTCGAAACGGGCTGGGGCCGTCACGTCGCGCGCGACGCTCACGGCACCAGCGGCAACAACCTCTTCAACATCAAGGCCGACACGCGCTGGAGCGGCGCGCGCCTGGCCGTGCGCACGCTCGAATTCCGCGACGGCCTGCCAAGGCAGGAGATCGCCGCATTCCGCGCCTACCCCGACCTGCCCGCGGCGTTCGACGATTATGTCGGGTTCCTGCGCGGCAATCCGCGCTACGCCGAAGCCCTCACCCACGGTGCCGAACCCGGGCGCTTTGCCGAAGCGCTGCAGGCAGCAGGCTACGCGACCGATCCCGGCTATGCCGACAAGTTACGTTCAATCCTCGCCAGCCCGCGCTTCGGCGATCTGGTCGGGGCGCTCAAGAATCCCGCCGGTATGCCGAGACTCTGAGGCAACGGTGACCCGCATGCCCCCGATACGCTGACGCACCGGATGCAGCCATGTCGATGATCAGCACAGCCCTGTCCGGCCTCATCGCAGCCCAGCGCGGCCTCGAGGCGACGAGCAACAACGTCGCCAATGCCGGCACCGAGGGCTATGTGCGCCGTCGCACCCTGCAGGTGGAGGCAGTCACCGCCGGCTTCGGCCTGACGGCCGACCTCGGCTCCGGTGTGCGCGTCACCGACGTGCAGCGGCTGTACGACAGCTTCCTCGCCGATGCGCTGCGCGACACCACGAGCAGCGAACAGCGGGCCCAGGCGCTCGCCGACCTCACGGCGCGGCTCGACAACCTGCTCGGCAATCCCGACCTCGGCATCGGCACCAGCATCCAGGCGTTCTTCGACAAGGCGGAACTCCTCGCCCGCGATCCGACCTCGGCCGCCGGTCGCCAGCAGCTCCTGCTCGAGGGTGACTCGCTCGCGCAGCGCTTCAGCCAGCTCGACAGCCAGCTCGGTGCGCTCGGCGACGAGATCGACCGCCGGCTCGGCGACGTGACCGCGCGCATCAACGCCATCGCCGCCTCGCTGGCGGACATCAACGCGACCATGGCGCGCGGCACGGCCGGCACCAACGACCTCGAGGACCGCCGCGACGCGCTGCTGCAGGAACTCGCCACGCAGATCAACGCGACCGTGGTCCGGGACGAGGGTGGCGGCGTCACCGTCATGATCGGCAACGGCCAGCCGCTGGTGCTCGGCAACGAGAGCGCCCGGCTCGAACTGGTCGCGGACAGCTTCGACCCGACGCGCCTGCAGGTGACGATCGACCTGGCCGGACAGTCGGTGCCCGTGTCGCGGCAGGTCTCCGGCGGTGCGCTGGGCGGCCTGCTGGCGTTCCGCAGCCAGTCCCTCGACCCGGCCCGGAACGAGCTGGGACTCCTCGCCACGACGCTGACGCAGGCCTTCAACCTGCAGCACGCCCAGGGGGCGGACAGCTACGGCAACCTGGGTGGCGCGTTCTTCGCCACCGGCGCGCCGGATGTGCTCGACTCGGCCGGCAACACGGGCGCGGCAACGGTCACCGCCAGCATCGCCGATGCCACGGCCCTGGCAGCCCGCGACTACGTGCTGCTCTGGAACGGCTCGGCGTGGTCGCTCACCGATGCGTCCACGGGTGCGCCGCTGGCGATGACCGGCAGCGGCACATTGGCCGATCCCTTCCGGTTCGACGGCCTGGCGGTCAGCGCCGGCGCCGGCGCAGCCGCCGGCGACCGATTCATGATCCGGCCCGTGGCAGGCAACGCCGGCCGCTTCGGTGTAGCCATCACGGACCCGGCCGCGATCGCCGCAGCCTCCCCCGTGCGCACTACCCGCTCGCTCGCCAACAGCTCGGATGCCACGATCTCGCTCGCCGGTATCGCCGACGTGAACGACCCGGCCCTGCAGCAGGCGGTGGAGATCCGCTTCGAGGCCGCCGGCACGCTGCGGATCTTCGACAGCGCCAACAACGACCTCAGCGGACCGCTCGCCTATGCCAGCGGCGCGGACCTCACGTTCAACGGCTGGACGGTGCGCATCTCCGGGGCGGCGGCCGCCGGCGACGTGTTCTCCGTGTCCGCCAGCCCGCCCGGCAGCGGCGACAACGCCAACGCGCTCGCCCTGGCCGCAGTCCCCGGACGGGGTTTCCTCGGCGGCGGCCAGGTGTCGGTCGACCATCTCGCGGCGCGCCTGGTGTCGACCGTGGGCGCCACGGCACTGCGCCATCGGCAGGATCTCGATGTCCAGGCCGGGCTGCGCGAGCAGGCGCAGGTCGACCTCGATGCGGTGGCCGGCGTCAACCTCGACGAAGAGGCCGCCAACCTGCTGCGCTACCAACAGGCCTATCAGGCAGCGAGCAAGGTCATCGCGGTCTCCGACGAACTGTTCCGCTCGCTCCTCGGGATGCTCCGCTGACCATGCGCACTTCCACCCGTACCCTGCAGATCCAGTGGCTGGCCGACGTCTACCGCCGGCAGGCCGAGATCGCCCGCATCCAGCGCCAGGTGAGTTCCGGCGTGCGCATCGCCACGGCCGGCGACGACCCGGCCGGTGCCGGGCAGGTGGTGTCCCTGCAGCAGGGCATCGACCGGCTGAGCAACTTCAACGCCAATGGGGAGGCCGCCCGCCGGCGCCTCGCACTCGAGGAAAGCGCACTCGACCGCTTCGGCGATTCGCTCACGCGCGTGCGCGAGCTGGCGGTCCAGGCCGGGGGCGGCACGCAGAGCCAGGAAACCCGCCGCGCCATCGCCGCGGAGATGCGCGAGATCCTCGCCGGGCTCATCGACACCGCCAACGTGCAGGACGGCGAGGGCCACTACGTCTTCGCCGGCACCGAGGTCCGCGGCCAACCGGTGACTGTCACCAACGGCGTGGCTGGCTACACGGGCGACGACGGCGTGCGCCAGCAGCGCATCAGCGACACACGCACCATCCGCGAGGGTGACGCCGGTTCGGAGGTCTTTTTCGCCATCCGCAACGGCAACGGCACCTTCGCCGTCGCACCGGCTGCCGGCAACCAGGGCACCACCTTCTTCCGATCCGCCACGGTGACGGACACCGCCGCCTGGGTACCCGATACCTCCACGATCACCTTCACCACACCGGGCACCTACACGGTCACCGACTCGCTCGGGGCCCCGGTGTCCACCGGCAGCTGGAGCGGGCCTGGCACCATCACCTTCCAGGGGGCATCGATCGGCTTCGACGGCGACCCGGTCGCGGGTGACAGCTTCCGCGTGACGCCGAGCGCCAATCGCAGCGTGTTCGCCACCGTGGGTGCACTGGTCACGGCGCTCGAGGGCGACAGCACGACACCCGGCGGCCGCGCTCATTTCCAGAATGCACTGAACGACGCGCTGCTCGGGCTCGACCAGTCCGAGCAGCACCTGAGCGATGTCCGCAGCAGCATCGGCGCGCGGCTGTCAGCGCTCGAGGAACAGCAGTCGAACAACGCCGAGCTGTCCATCCAGCTGCAATCGACGCTGTCGACGGTGCGCGACGTGGACTACCCGCAGGCGATCTCGGCCCTGGAAACGGAACTGACCGGCCTCGAGGCCGCCCAGAAGGTCTTCGCCCAGACCCGCTCGCTGTCACTCTTCGACCTGCTCTGACCCTTCCCCTGGCCGGAGCACCCCGTAGGAGCGACGGGTAGGAGCGACGGGTAGGAGCGACGGGTAGGAGCGACGCCAGTCGCGATTCTTCTTTTCTCTTCGCTCTCCCCGCGACCCCCTCGACCACCACCGCACCGGCCTGCCGCCGCGACCCGGCCGGCGGGGCGGGGGGTTGGCGGAAGAGAGGAAATATTCGCGACTGGCGTCGCTCCTACCCGTCGCTCCTACAGCGTCGCTCCTACAGCGTCGCTCCTACCCGTCGCTCCTGCTCGTCGCGAGCGGGAATCTGTGACCTGCCGCACATCGCAGCCGGTCAAGTCGCCGACCTCCCCTGCCGATAAAACCGTCGCTATGGCTTCGAGGTTCCGTGGGCCGTGAGGGCCAGGAACCCGGAAAGCACGCGAAACTCGGAATCATTCATCGAAGGAGAGGAACACATGCCAGTCGTCATCAATACCAACGTCCTGTCGTTGAACGCACAGCGCAACCTGTCGCGTTCCGACAGCACGCTGGCGACCGCCCTGCAGCGGCTCTCGTCCGGCCTGCGCATCAACAGCGCCAAGGACGACGCCGCCGGCCTGGCGATCGCCAACCGCTTCACCACGCAGATCCGCGGCCTGAACCAGGCGGTGCGCAATGCCAACGACGGCATCTCGCTCGCCCAGACGGCCGAATCGGCGCTGGAAGAGCTCACCAACAACCTGCAGCGCATCCGCGAGCTGGCCGTGCAGTCGGCCAACGCGACGAACTCCGCTTCCGACCGCTCCGCCCTGGACCAGGAAGTCCAGCAGCGTCTCGCGGAGATCAATCGGATCGCCTCGCAGACCTCGTTCAACGGCCAGAAGGTGCTCGACGGCAGCTTCGGCGCCGCCCAGTTCCAGGTCGGTGCCAATGTCGGCGAAACGATCGGCGTGAACCTGACCACCGGCGTGCGCGCCGATCAGATGGGCCAGATCGCCACTGCCGATGGTACCGCGGTCACGGGCAACGCCCTGACGGACGGTGGCCTGACGCTGGCGGTGGGCCAGGGCGCAGCCGTGTCCGTCGGTGCCAGCACTGCGGGTTCGCAGGCCGGCCAGGACGCCGACAGCGCCTACGCGAAGGTGAACGCCATCGCCGCCGCGGGTGTCGCGGGCCTCACGGCCACGGCAACCAACGCCACCTCCGGAACGTTCTCGACGGTCAGCAGCGCGGGTGGCCTCTCCACCTACAACCTGACCATCAATGGCGTGGCCATCTATGCCGGCACCGACAACATCGCCTCCGGCGCTTCGCTGACGGCGGCCGATGTCGCTGCCCAGGTGAACCTGTTCTCGGCCCAGACGGGCGTGTCCGCTTCCGTGTCGGGCACGACGTTCACGCTGACTGCTTCCGACGGGCGCAACGTCGTGGTCGCCGAGACGATCGCCAACGGCACCGGCGGCACGGCCTCTGGCACCGGCATTGCCGCCGCCCAGGAAGGCACCCTGCGCGGCACGATCACGCTGTCGGCTTCGGAGAACATCACGCTCGGCGGCAGCTACGCGGACATCGGCTTCGCGGGCACGTCGATCGCGGTCGACTCCACGACGCTCTCCGGCATCAGCGTCACCAGCGTCACCAACGCCAACGAAGCCATGCAACGCGTGGATGCGGCCCTGACGTCGGTGTCCTCGCTGCGCAGCCAGTTCGGCGCCATCCAGAACCGCTTCGAGTCCACGATCGCCAACCTGACGGCGGTCTCCGAGAACCTGACTGCCTCGCGCAGCCGGATTCAGGACGCGGACTTCGCGGCGGAGACCGCGGCGATGACCAAGGCGCAGATCCTGCAGCAGGCCGGTGTGGCCGTGTTGGCCCAGGCCAACGCAGCCCCGCAGGTCGTGCTGGGCCTGCTCCGGTAAGAGCGAGCCATCGATGAAAGCCCGGGCGGTGGCCGGTGACGAGCCGGCCACCGCCTCGTGGTGAGAACCCGCAGCGGTGACTGGAGGCCAACCATGAATGTCACTGCAACGCCATCGCCCGACGCGGCCACGCCGACGAAGCCGCAGACCGCGGAAGCCGGACGCCCGGTTCCGGACGGCGGCAGGGAATTGCCGGCCACCGGCAAGGCTGCGCCACGCGCGTCTCACGCTGCGCCTCAGATCAGCATCGACAAGGCGCTGGCCCAGATCCAGGCCTACCTCGCCGATTCGAAACGACAGCTCGATTTCCAGTTCGACGAAGCAAGCGGCCGGACGATCATCCGGGTCGTCAATCCCGCCACGGGTGAGGTCATACGCCAGATTCCCGCCGAGGAGGTGCTCAAGCTGGCGGCCCACCTCGAAAACCTGGGCCTGCACACCCTCGATGCACGCGCCTGACGCCATCCTCCTCGTGGCACGGATCTTGCTTTGTTGAGACAGGAGCCCCGCGGTCGGGGCTTTGACGACGGATCATTGCCATGGCCATCACCGCCGCCGGACTCGGCTCCGGCCTCGACGTCAAGAGCCTGGTCGACCAGCTCGTCGCGGCCGAGCGTCAGCCTGTGGCCACGCGGCTGGCCACGCAGGAAGCCCGCGCCACCGCCCAGCTCACCGGCATCGGCCGGCTGAAGAGCGCGCTCGCCGGCTTCGAGGATGCGGTCGGCAAACTCGCCGACCTCGACCAGTTCCAGCAACGCACCGCGACGGTCCCGGACGATGCGCCCATCGCCGCCACCGCGACCTCGGCGGCCGAGCCCGCGAGCTACGAAGTCGAGGTGCTCGCCCTCGCCACGGCTCACCGGCTGGTCTCGGGTGCCTTTGCCTCCGCCGAGGCGGTGGTCGGTACCGGCCAGCTCGTCATCGGCACCGGCGCGGGCTCGATGCAGATCGAGATCACCACTGCGAACCAGACGCTCGCCGGGATCCGCGACGCCATCAATGCTTCGGCGAACAACCCCGGTCTCCGCGCCAGCATCGTCACGGGTGCCGACGGCGCCCACCTGATCCTCACCGCCACCGCGACCGGCACGACCGGTGCCATCACCGTGGATGCGCTGGCCCCCGGCAGCCCGCTCGAAGCGCTCGAATTCGGCGCCGGCACCACCAACGCACTGACCCAGGCAAGCGCCGCTGCCGATGCCTCCGTCCTCATCGACGGGCTCGCCGTGACCAGCGCCACCAACAGCATCGAGGGCGCCATCGAGGGCGTATCCATCGACCTCCTCGAGGCGGCGCCCGGCGAGACGGTGACGCTGTCGGTCGGCTACGACACCGACGCCGCCCGCGAATCCGTGGCGAAATTCGTCGACGCGTACAACGCCGTGGTCGGCACGGTCAACGAACTGACCGCGTACAACGCCGATACCGGAGCTGCCGGCGCACTGCTCGGCGATGCGGCCACCCGTGCCGTGAAGACCGCGCTGCGCGAGGCGCTCGGCCAGGCCACTGGCAATGCCGGCGATGTGTACCGCACGCTCGCCGAAATCGGCATCAGCACGGCCACGAACGGCAAGCTCACGCTGGATGCCGCGCGGCTCGACACGGCGCTCGACACCGACTTCGATGCCGTCGGCCGCCTCTTCGCCGGCACGGACGACGGGGTCGCGGTGCGGATGAAGGGCATCGTCGAGGGCTACCTCGCGGGCGACGGCCGGCTCGGCGCACGCGAGACCACCCTCAAGGCACGCCTGGAGGACATCAGCGACCGGCGCAGCGTGCTCGACACGCGCATGGAACAGCTGCGCAAGCGCTACCAGAGCCAGTTCAACGCGCTCGACCGGCTGGTGAGCCAGCTCAATCAGACGAGCAGCTTCCTCACCCGCCAGCTCGAGAACCTCTGAAGCCCGCCCGGCACAGGACGACAGCATGCACACGACTCACGGAACCGCACTCGGCCAGTATCGCGCGGTGACGGCCTACGGCGCGGCGAGCGGCGACCGGCTGCAGCTCATCACACGCCTCATGGAGGGCGCGCTCGACCGCATCACCAGTGCACGCGGCCACATGGCGCGCGGCGAGATCGCGGCCAAGGGCGAGGCCATCGGCCGCGCCATCGGTCTCATCGACGGCCTGCGCACCGCGCTCGATCACGAACGCGGCGGAACGATCGCCGCCAACCTCGATGCCCTGTACGACTACATGATGCGCCGGCTGGTAGAAGCCAACCTGCGGGACGACGAGCGCCGCCTCACCGAAGTGGCAGGGCTCCTCGACGAGATCCGTTCTGCCTGGGCGAGCGTCACGCACAGTCAGGCCACGGCAGGCGCCGGCGCCTGAAAGCGCGAACGGTCATGCAGATCCTCGACGACATCCTGGCACTCACCGAATCGGTGGAGCAGCACGTCGAGCGCGGCGAGTGGTCGGAGGCTGGCGCACTCGATGCCGAGCGCTGCCGCCGCCTCGAGGCCCTCTTCGCCGATCCCGCCTCGCGCAGCGACCTCGCCGCCTGGCGCGGCGTGCTGCAGGGGCTCCTGTTGCGCAACCGCCAGATCATCCAGCGTGTGCAGGAGCGGCAACAGGAACTCGCACAGGCCTCCGTCGCCCTCGGCAGCGCCCGGCGTGCGGTGCATGCCTACGGGCGCAACACGGGTCCCGGCAACCTCGTTTACCTGCGCCCATCTCGGGGGAACCCCACATGAGCCCGCACGACCGCACTGACTTCGAAGGCATCTCGCTCTACGAGCGCCTGCCCTTCACCTGGGTGAGTGCCGATCTCGGTGATCTCAACGAACTCGACCACGCCAATCACGAGTCCGCACGGGCCCTGCAGGCGCTGGCGGTCTACGAGGAAATGCCGCGAGAGGTCTCGAGCGACAGCGCACATCACCACGCCAGTCCCGAGCTGCTGCACCTGCAGGTGAAAGTCGACGTCCTGCTCTCGCTGGTCGGCCGCCTGATGTCGAACCAGGCGGATGCACCCGCACGCCACTCCATCGTGCTGCGCAGCCAGAGCGTGGAGTGGTCGGGGCCCGATCACGTCCACGCGAAGCCAGGCGACAGCGGTTACGTCGTTCTCTATCCCAACCCCGTGCTGCCACTGCCCCTGCGCCTGCCCGGCCGCGTGGTCGGCAGCGTCGAGCGCTCCGGCACGCGCTGGCTGCAGACCCGCTTCGAACATCTCACGCCCGCGGTGGCCGCGGGTCTGGAAAAGATGGTGTTCCGCCGGCACCGCCGCCAGGTCGCCTTCAGCAAGGGCACTGGCGTCTTCACCGAGACCGGCATCTTCCGGGCGTCAAAATTCTGACGAGCTGCTGATGGCCGGCAGACCAAAATTCTGGCACCGGCTGAACCATCAAGAGTTTCTTTTTAAATAACAATGAGATAGTCTCGCCACGATCGGACGGCATGGTTCTTGCTTTGACCCGGGCATGGAACCGATCGCCCAACCGGGTACCGCCGCCACACCGGCCGCACTGGCCGAAGCCTTCGGGGTATTCGTCGCCGCCTCCCACACGCTGAACGCGAGCTACCAGGCGCTCGCCGAGGAAGTTGCGCGCCTGCGCCAGGGCCTGCAACAGGCCGAGGCCGGGCGTGACGCCGAATCGCACCGCCGCGGCGAACTCGCCGCCCGCCTCACTGCCCTGCTCGACGCCCTGCCGGGCGGCGTGCTCCTGCTCGACGCCAGCGGCACCGTGCTGCAGGCGAATGCCTCGGCGCTCGACATGCTCGGGGTGGCGCTGGTCGACCAGCGTTGGGACGAAATCCGCGAGCGCGCCTGCGAAACGGGGGCACGTGAACACGGCGACCTCGCGCTGCGCGATGGCCGTCGCGTCGCGCTCGCCCAGCAGACCCTGCAGCCGGGACCCGGCCGTGTCCTGCTGCTGACCGACGTCACCGCCAAACGCAAACTCGAGGAGCTGCTCGCCCGCCACCAGCGGCTCGCTGCCATGGGGGAAATGGCGGCTGCCCTCGCCCATCAGCTGCGCACGCCGCTCGCTGCCGGCCTGCTCTACGTCGGCAACGCGCGCCGGCCCGGGCTGGGTGAAGCCCAGCGCGACGGCCTGCTCGCCCGCGCCGCCGGCTGCCTGCAGGATCTCGAAACGCTCATCGCCGACATGCTGCAGTTCGCGCGCGGCGCGCGCCTGGCCGGCGACCGCTGCGACATCGGCGACCTGCTCGACGGTGTCGGGACGGCCCTCGGCGCCATCCTGCTGCCGACGCAGACCCTGCACATCGAGCGGCCGGCCGGACCGGTCACGCTGACCGGCAACCGCGAAGCGCTCACCGGCGCGTTGCTCAACGTGGTCACCAATGCGCTCGAAGCCGCAGGTGACCACGCCACCGTGCACCTCGTGGCGCGCGCCACGCCGTTCGGTGCCGACATCCTGGTGCGCGACGACGGGCCCGGCATCGCGCCGGAGCTGCGCGAGCGCATCTTCGAACCGTTCTTTACGTCCCGTGCCACCGGCACGGGGCTCGGGCTCGCCGTGGCGCGCTCCGTGGCCCGGGCGCATCACGGCGACATCACCCTGCTCGACGCCACGCCCGGGCGTACCACCTTCACCCTGCGCCTGCCGGTCTCCGCCGGCGCGCTGCCCGCCGCAAGGACCGTTGCCGCATGACATCCAGACCCATCCTGCTCGTGGAAGACGACCTGCGCCTGCGCGAGGCGCTGGCCGAGACCCTGCGGCTCGCCGGCTTCGACGTACGCGAAGCCGCCGATGGCGCTGCCGCCCTGCAGGTGCTCGCCGGCACGCCGATCGCCGCGGTGGTGACCGACTACCAGATGAAGCCGATGGACGGCTCGACGCTGCTGGCGCGCATCCGCGACCGCCTGCCGCATCTGCCCGTGCTGATGATCACCGCCCACGGCAGCATCGAGCATGCCGTCGCCTCCATGCTGGCCGGCGCCACCGATTACCTCGTCAAGCCGTTCTCGCCCGGCGATCTCGTGGCGCGACTGGGGCGCCTGCTGCCGCGCGAACTGCCCGAGAGCGGCATGATCGCCGAGGACCCCGCGACACTCGAAGCGCTCGCGCTCGCTGGTCGCGTGGCGGCCTCCGACACCACCGTGCTCCTGCACGGCGAGAGCGGCACTGGCAAGGAAGTGTTTGCCCGCTACATCCACCGCCACTCGCCGCGGGCCCGCGGCGCCTTCGTTGCCATCAACTGCGCGGCAATCCCGGAGAACATGCTCGAAGCCCTGCTGTTCGGCCACGAGAAGGGTGCCTTCACCGGCGCCCACGAGTCGCGCGCCGGCAAGTTCGAGCAGGCCCAGGGCGGCACGCTGCTGCTCGACGAGATCAGTGAAATGCAGCCCTCGCTTCAGGCCAAGCTCCTGCGCGTCCTGCAGGAACGCGAGGTCGAACGCATCGGCGGGCGCGGCACCGTCCGGCTCGACGTGCGCGTGCTCGCCACGACCAACCAGGATCTGCGCGCGCTGGTGCGCTGCGGGCGTTTCCGCGAAGACCTCTACTACCGGCTGAGCGTGTTTCCGATCACGCTGCCGCCGCTGCGTGAGCGGCCGGCCGACATCCTGCCGCTGGCGCGTCACTTCGTCGCCGCGGCCTGCGCCCGGGGCCGCGCGGCTCCGGAAATTGCCGCCCCCGCCGCCGAGCGGCTGATGCAATACGGCTGGCCGGGCAACGTGCGCGAGCTGGCGAACCTGATGCAGCGCGCGGTCATCCTCTGCGGGGCGCGCGCCATCGAGCCAGGCGACCTGCGCTTCGAAGCCGATACCGCCACGATCGATCCGATGGACGCGCAAGCCGCTGCCCCTCCGGCGGCAGCATCGCCCGCCGCGAACACGGCCCTGCAGGACAACCTGCAGCATGTCGAGGGCCGCCTGATCCTGGAGGCCATCGAGCGCGCCGGCAACCGCAAGCGCGCCGCGGAGATCCTCGGCATCAGCCCGCGCACGCTGCGCTACAAGCTCGCGCGCCTGCGCCATGCCGGCGTCGTCGTACCGGGACGCGACCCGCACGCGCTCGCCTGCTGAACCCACCGATACCTGCGTGGAGACCGCCATGATCGAGATGGAAATCAACAAGGTCCTCGGCCAGATGCGGGCGCTGTCCGCGGAGATCCAGGCGCCCGGCGCCGCGCAACCGGCCGCGGGCGTGGACTTCGGCGACCTGCTGCGCCGCTCGATCGAGCAGGTGAACGAGCAGCAGTCAGCGGCCAGCAGCCTGCTGACACGCTTCGAGGGCGGCGCCCAGGACGTCAGCGTTGCCGAGGTCATGATCTCGATGCAGAAGGCAAGCCTCTCGTTCCAGGCCATGAACGAGGTGCGCAACCGCCTCGTCGAGGCCTACCAGCAAATCATGAACATGCCGATCTGACGGGCCCCGCCCCGGCACAGGACACAGGTAAGACACCATGGACGCCGCCACCAACCCCCTCGCCGCCCTGATCCGCATTCCGGGCATGCGCCAGATCGTGCTCCTCGCCGGCCTCGCGCTGGCCATCACCGCCGGCGTGACCGCGGCGTTCTACGTGCGAGAACCGAGCTACTCCATGCTCTTCAGCAACGTGGGCGAGCAGGAAGCCGGCGAGATCATGAACGCCCTGAACGGCACCGACATCGCCTATCGCGTCGACCCGAAGAGCGGCGCGATCCTGGTGGCGAGCGACCAGGTGCACGCCGCGCGCCTGAAGCTCGCCGCCGATGGCTTGCCGCGGGGTGCCGGCGTCGGCCTGGAGATGATGCAGGAGACCGGAGCCTTCGGCACCAGCCAGTTCATGGAGAACGCCCGCTATCACCACGCGCTCGAGACCGAGCTCGGCCGCACCATCAGCACGCTGCGCCCGGTCCAGTCCGCGCGCGTGCATCTCGCCGTCCCCGAGTCCTCCGTGTTCCTGCGCAAGCGCCGTGAGCCGAGCGCCTCGGTGCTGGTCAACCTCTACCCGGGCCGCGAGCTCGACAAGGCCCAGGTCGCCGCCATCGTGCACCTGGTGGCTTCCAGCATCCCCGGGCTCGAGGGCAGCCGCGTGACGGTCGTGAACCAGCAGGGTGAACTCCTCAATGCGCCCGGTGATGCCAGCGCGCTCGGGCTGTCCACGCAGCAGTTCGACTACGCGCAGCGCATCGAGCACTCCTATACCGAGCGCATCGTCAGCCTGCTGGCGCCGCTGCTCGGACCGGACCGGGTCCGCGCCACCGTGACCGCCGACATGGACTTCACCGAACGCGAGGAGACGCGCGAGGCCTACGACCCCGAAAACACGGCCGTGCGCAGCGAGCAGGTCGCCGAGGACCGGCGCACCGATGGCGCCGGCGCCGCCGGGGGCATTCCCGGCGCCCTCTCCAACACTCCGCCGCCGCCGCAGGTGGCCACCAATGCCGCCAACCCGCCCGCCGCGGGCGCGGCGCCGGCGCCGGCTGCCGCAGCCGATGCCACGGCCCGGTCGGCCGGTGCACCGCTCAACGAGTCGATGCGCCGCACCCGCAACTACGAGGTCGACCGCACGCTCAGCCGGACCCGCTCGCCCACCGGCACCATCCGCAAGCTCTCCGTGGCGGTGGTGGTCGACCACAAGCGCGTGACGGCCGAGGACGGCACCACGACGACGCAACCCCTGGCACAGCCGGAACTCGACGAGATCACGCGCCTGGTCAAGGAAGCCGTGGGCTTCAACGCCGAACGCGGCGACAGCGTCAGCGTAAGCAACGTGTCCTTCTACGAGAAGCCCGCCGAGGAGGAACCGGAGGAACCTGGCCTGCTCGACAACCCGGGGCTGTTCGAGACCGCCCGCACCGTGCTCGCCGCCGCCCTGGTGCTCGCGCTCGCCTTCGTCGTCATCCGGCCCATCATGCGCGGGCTCGGCGTCGGTGCCGCCGGTGCCGGTGCGGATATCGCCCTCGGCGGCACGCTGCCAGCGGGCCCCGGCGGTGCCGTCGCGGGCGCGCCGCGTGCCGCCCTGTCCTTCGACGACAAGGTGAGCGTCGCACGCCAGCTCGCCGACAAGAACCCGGAACGGGTCGCGCAGATCGTCCGGTCATGGATGCAGACCGATGAGTAACAACGCCACCCTTTCCGGCAGCGAGCGCGCTGCCGTGTTCCTGATGTCGCTCAGCGAGCGCGAGGCTGCCGAGGTCATGAAGCACATGCCGGTCAGCGAGGTGCAGAAGCTCGGTGCGGCCATGGCGAAGCTGCGCAAGGTCACGCGCGTCCAGGCCGACAGCGTGCTGCAGCACTTCACCGACAACGTGGAATCCGAGGCCCCGCTGGTGAGCCGCTCGCCGAGGTTCCTGAAGACCCTGCTGGCGAGTTCGCTCGGCGAGGAGCGTGCCCGCACGCTCTACGACCGGCTGGTCGAGGGCGAGGAGAAGGGCCTCGACTCGCTGCAGCTCATGGAAGCCAAGGAAGTCACCGAGATCATCCAGGGCGAGCACCCGCAGGTGATCGCGATCGTGCTCGCCGGCCTCGATGCCCAGAAGGCCGGACAGGTCATCGCCCAGCTGCCGGTACGGCAGTCCACCGACATCGTCACGCGCATCGCACGCATGGAGGAAGTCCCGGAGAACGCCATCACCGAGCTCGACGAAGTGCTGCAGCACCGCTTCAAGAGCTCCGGAACGCTCAAGATGACCAGCATGGGCGGCATCCGGGCAGCGGCGACGATCCTGACGCAGGTCCACAAGGAGACCGAGAAGAAGATCGTCGAGGAACTCGACCAGGCCAACGCCGCGCTCTCCCAGCAGATCCAGGAGAACATGTTCGTCTTCGACAACCTCATGGACATCGACGACCGCGGCATCCAGGCGCTGGTGCGCGAGGTGACGTCCGACACGCTGGTGATCGCCCTGAAGGGCGCCGACCCGGCGTTGCAGGACAAGATCTTCCGCAACATGTCCAAGCGCGCTGCCGAGCTGCTGCGCTCGGACCTCGAGGCCAAGGGCCCGGTCAAGCTCTCCGACGTCGAGGTCGCGCAGAAGGAAGTGGTCACGGTCGCCCGGCGGCTCGCCGACGAGGGCACGATCATGATCGGCGGCGGCGGCAACGAGTTCGTGTAGGAGGCAAGCCCCGTGAGTTCCCGCCTCATCCGCGCCGGCGACATCGCCGTGCCCTGCGAGCCCTGGCAGGCGCCACAGGTGATCGGTCCGACGCTGCGCAGCCAGGGCGCAAGCCTCGACGACCTGCGGGCCGCCCGCCAGCAGGCCGTCCAGGAAGGTTTCGAGGAGGGCCGGCGTGCCGGACTGGAAGCCGCACGCAAGGAAACACTCGCCGCCGCCCAGGCGCTGGAGCGGGTGCTCGACGTGCTGTCGCGTCCCTTCGAGGGACTGGAGCAGCGCTTCCACGAAGAGATCGTCGAGCTGGTGAAGGCCGTGACGCGCCAGCTGGTGCGCCGCGAGTTGCGCCTGGACCCGACGCACATCATCGGCGTGGTCCGCGAAGGACTCGCCGCACTGCCACTGGCGGCCACCGACATCATGGTGCGCATGCACCCGGAGGATGCGGCGGTGATGCGCGAGTGCCTCGCCGGCGGGACTCCGGAGGAACGCCCCTGGCGCATCGAAGCCGATCCACTGGTCGAACGCGGTGGCTGCCTGATCGCCGGGGCGAGTTCCATCGTCGACGGCCGGCTGGAGACGCGACTCGGCCGGGTCATCGCGGCGATGTTCGAAGACGAACGCCAGGAGGATTCCGATGCACCCGGTGCTCAGGACGGCCACTGAGCGCGAGCGGCGCTGGAGCGCGCACCTCGCCGCGCTGCGCGCGCGCGTGCGCCCCACCGCGGCCGTCGTCGAGGGTCGCCTCGCCCGCGCGGCCGGTCTCACGCTCGAAGCCACCGGCTGCGAGGCCGCACTCGGCGCCCGCTGCCTGATCGAAGGCCAGGACGGCGGTACGGTGCAGGCGGAAGTCGTCGGCTTTGCCGGCGACCGGCTGTTCCTCATGCCGATCAGCGGACTCTCCGGCGTCATGCCCGGCGCACGGGTGGTACCGACCCGCAAGGCCGCGCGCGTACCGGTCGGCTACGCCCTGCTCGGGCGTGTCATCGACGGCACCGGCGCGCCGCTCGACGGGCGCGGACCAGTGCACGCCGACGGTCACGTGCCTCTCGAGGGCGGGCCGATCAACCCGCTGCTGCGCGCCCCGATCGCCGAGCCGCTCGATGTCGGCGTGCGCAGCATCAACGCGCTGCTCACCGCCGGGCGCGGCCAGCGTCTCGGCCTGTTCGCCGGCAGCGGCATCGGCAAGAGCAGCCTGCTGGCGATGATGACGCGCTTCACCAAGGCCGACGTGATCGTCGTCGGGCTGATCGGCGAGCGCGGCCGCGAGGTCAAGGAATTCGTCGAGGACAACCTCGGTGCCGAGGGCCTGTCGCGCTCCGTCGTGGTGGCCACGCCGGCCGACTGCTCGCCGCTGCTGCGCCTGCATGGCGCGTGGATGGCCACGGCGATCGCCGAGTACTTCCGCGACCAGGGCCAGCAGGTGCTGCTGCTGATGGACTCACTGACCCGCTTCGCCCAGGCGCAGCGCGAGATCGGGCTTGCCATCGGCGAGCCCCCCGCCACCAAGGGCTACCCGCCCTCCGTCTTCGCGCGGCTGCCCCAGTTGATCGAACGCGCCGGCACCGGCACCCGTGGCGGTGGTTCGATCACCGCGTTCTACACGGTGCTCGCCGAGGGCGACGACGAGAACGACCCGATCGTCGATGCGGCGCGTGCGGTGCTCGACGGCCACATCATGCTGTCGCGCGAGATCGCCGAGAGCGGCGTGTACCCGCCGATCGATCCGGAAGCCTCCATCAGCCGCTCCATGAACCGCATCAGCGCGCCCCAGCACCTGCGCGCGGCGCAGAAGTTCCGCGAGATCTATGCCTACTACCAGCGTCACCGCGATCTCATCACGGTGGGTGCCTACCGCGCCGGGGCGGATGCCGCGCTCGACCGCGCCGTGCGACTGTGGCCGCGGCTGGAGGCCTTTCTCGCCCAGAACATGGCCGAGCCGGTGTCGCTCGAGGAAGCCATCGCCGGGCTCGAGGCCCTGGTCAACGCCGATGGCGGCGCCTGAGAGGCGATCGGCGCGGGCCTGAATCATGCGACGGCGCAAGTCTCTGCACTCCCTGCAACGCCTGGCGGAGTTCGCCGCCGATGCCGCCTCGCGCGACGTCGGTACACGGCTGCGCGCCCTGCGCGTCGAGGAAGAGCGCCTGCGCCAGGTCGATGGCTTCATCGGGCAGTACGACGGGCTCGCGCTGGCCACCACGCCGGGCCTGACCATCGGTTCGCTCAAGGGCCGGCGGGACTTCGGGCAGCGCCTGCGCGATGCCGCCGGACGCCAGCGCCAGGCCGTCGAGGACAGCGAGCAACGCTACCGCGAGCAGGTCGAGCGCTGGCGTGAAGCCCGCGCCCAGGCACTCGCCCTGCAGCGCTTCAACGAACGCATCGAGGAACGCCGCCGCGACCGGCGTGAGCGGCGCGAGCAGGCGACACTCGACGACATCGCACGCCAGCGGCGCTGAGAACGCCGCCGCCTGTGACCGGCGTCGCAGGCCGTGCGGCACACCGCGCTGCGCGCCATCCGTGGCACGGATGTTGCTCCTCTTCCGGGTGACGAGGAGACCGACACCCGGTGACAGCCACACTCCCGACTCTGCCCCTGCCGCCCCAGGCCACTGGAGCACCGCCCGTCGGTGCGCCCCAGGGCGTGGCGCCCGCCATCGCCGCGACCGGTGGACCGCAGGCGGCCGGCCCCCTGTTTTCAGCGCTGTTGCCCGGCCTCGCCCAGGCTGGCGAACCGCGCGCGGCTGCCGGTCCTGGCCCTGTCCAACAGCCCCTGGCGGTCGGGTTGCCCGTGCCGGCGGCGCTCGCCGACAGCGCGCCGCTGCCGCCGGCGCCAGCATCTGCCGTGGCCGACCCGACCCCTGCCGCAGGCGACTCGTTGCCGGCCGACGGCAGCAGCTTGCCGCCCGGCGACGTCACGGCACTGCTCGCGGCCATCGGCATCGCGACCAGCCGGCCGGCCACACCACCCGCGCCCGTGCCGATGCCGGTGCCCGCTGCCGAAGGCACTCCGCCTGCGTCGCCACCTGCCACCGCACCCGCCACGACCTTGCCGGCCGCCACGCCGGCCGGAGGCGAGGCACTGACCGATGTCGCTCGTGCCACCTCGCACCCGGTCCTGCCAGCGGCGTGGCTCGCCGTGGCCGACACGTCCGACCAGGCGACCATGCCGGCTACCACGGGCGCCGTGGATCCTGCAGCGCCGCCACCGTTGCACCCGTCCCGGACCGAACCGGGCATGACACTCCCGTTGTCGGACGATTTCCGCGCCCGCCTCGACGCTGCACTGGCGCTCGCCAGCCGGCCGTCCGGCCTGCCGGAGGCTTCGGGAGCCATCAACCTGTTCGGCGCGACGGCAATGGCCGGGCCGGCTGCCGCGGTTCCCGCGCCGCCGTCCGGCGTCGGGTCGCCGGCCGATGCGTCGCTGACTGCGCTCCCGCCGACCCTCGAGCCGCTGGCCGGACGCGAGGCCTGGTCGCAGGCACTCGGCGACCGCCTGCTCCTGATGGCCGAACGCGGCCAGCAGACCGCCACCCTGCGCCTGCAACCCGAACACCTCGGACCTCTCGAAGTGAAGATCGAGGTCGACGGCGACGGCACCGCACAGGTGCTCTTCAGCACCCATCATGCGCAGACCCGCGACGCGCTGGAGGCCGCGATGCCGCGATTGCGCGAGCTGTTCGCCGACCAGGGTCTGAGTCTTTCGCAGGCTCAGGTCGATGCCGGCGGCAGTGCCTTCACCCAGCGCGGCTTCGCCGCCGGGCTGCCCGCCTGGCAGCGACCGGCACCGGCCGACGAGACCGACGCGGTACCGGTCGCGCGCACCTGGCAGCTCGCTCGCCCGTCCGACCGGCACGTCGACATCCTGGTCTGAGCGCGCCAAGGCTTTGGCATCCCAGCAGCGGGTGGCTGCCAACGGCTTGGCAGTTGCGACACCTCGGATCAATAACTTCTGGTCAATCAGCTAGTTGCCTTCTACGTACCGGCTGGCACGGGTCTTGCTGTAGTCCGGGTGGGTTTCCCCAACAGGGGTCGACGGATATGGCAACGGAAGAAGCGGAAGTCGCGCAAGCGACGCAGGCGCCCAAGGCGGGCAGTGGCCTGGTCAGGACCATCGGCCTGGCTGTCGGGCTGTTTTTCCTGGTGGTGGCGGCACAGTTCGTCACCGGCATCGTCGGCTGTCTGGTGCTGCCCGGGATGATGCCGGGTTGTACCGCGCATACCGAGGAAGCGGCCGGTTCCGAGGACGGCAAGCCGGGCAAGGGCAAGGACGCGAAGAAGAAGGAGGAGCCCAAGGCGCCACCGATCTATCACGCCTTCGACCCGCCGCTCGTGGTGAGCTTCCAGGAAGGCGGCACGATGCGCTTCCTGCAGGTCACGGTCGAGGTGATGGGTCGCGACGAGCACTCCATCAAGGGCGTGCAGACTCACATGCCCGTGATCCGGAACAACCTGCTGAACATCTTCAGCGGCAAGGGCTTCGCCGATCTCACCACCCGTGACGGCAAGGAAGCGTTGCGCAAGGAGTGCCTCACCGAGGTGCAGTCGATCCTCAAGGCCAACTCGACAGCCGAGGAAAAGCTCAGCGTCGAGGATCTCTACTTCACGAGCTTCGTGGTGCAGTAGCACCGCGCAGGCGCCCGGCGATGGACCCTAAAGAAATCATTTCCGACGAGGAGTCGGCGGCACTGCGGGAAGCACCCGCCGCCGGTGATCCTGCCGGCACGGGCCTCACGCCTGCCGGCCAGGTGCAGGACCTGCACGCCGATCACTGGGAGCGCATCCTCGCCGACCGCGCCCCGGCACTCGAATCGATTGCCGAGCGCATGGTGAGCCTGCTCAAGGTCACCGGCCGACGTTTCTTCCGCACCCAGGTCGACGTCGTCGCCCACCCGGTACGCTCGGTGCGCTGGGGCGTGTACGCGCGCCAGCTTCCCGCCCCGACCAGCCTCAATGTGCTCGACGTGCGGCCCGCGGGTCTCAAGGGCGTGGTCACGCTCGGTGCCGATTTCGTCTTCACGCTCGTCGACGTCTTCTTCGGCGGCGACGGCAAGGGCGAGCGCAGCGAGGAACTCGTCGAGTTCACGCCGATGGAACAGCGGCTGACGCGCAAGTTCGTCGACGCCCTGACCAGTGATCTCAAGCAGGCCTGGAAACCGTTCCTGGAACTCGACTTCGCCTGCGTCAAGTCCGAGACCAACCCGATCTTCGCCGCGGTGGCGGCCAGCGCCGAGACCGTCTCGGTGGCGCGCTTCGCCTTCATGATCGGCGAGCGCGAACATGCCTTCGAGGTCGTCCTGCCGGCCGCGCTGGTGGAGCCCCTGCGCAGCATGCGCGAAGCCGGCCAGACCGAGGCCACCGCCGGGACCGCGCAGAAGTGGCGCAATCGCCTGCGCGAGGACATGCAGGAGGCCCGTGTCGGCCTGCGCGCGGTCCTCACCGGCAGTGCCATCAACCTGCGCGACATCGCGCTCGCCCGACCCGGTGACGTGATCCACACCGATCTGCCGGCCACCGTCGTGCTCTACGCCGGCGACCAGCCGCTGCTCGAGGGCACCTTCGGCGTCAGCCAGGGCCGCAACGCGATCCGCATCAGCAAGCCCGTCAACCGCCGCATCCTGGGAGAGAAGCATGGATGAGCAGAAGACCAACCCGGCGCCCGGCGCACGCCCGGCCCCGGCCCGCGCCGGCGACGCCGGCTTTCGCGCCGCCTCCTTCCAACAGGTCAGCGAGAGTGGTGGCGGCCACGGCGACACCCACCCGAGCATCGACGTCATCCTCGACGTGCCGGTGACGCTGTCGCTCGAGGTCGGCCGCGCCCAGATCAGCGTCGGCAACCTGCTGCGCCTGTCGCAGGGCTCGGTCGTCGAACTCGACCGCGGCGCCGGCGAACCGCTCGACGTCCTCGTCAACGGCGCGCTGGTCGCGCACGGCGAGATCGTCGTGGTCAACGACAAGTTCGGCATCCGCCTGACCGACGTGGTCGCTCCCGCGGCGCGCCCGGCAGCCTGAGGAACCGTTTCATGCATCGCCACGCACGCCGCGTGCTCGCTGCCATCCTGGCACTCACCGCCGTGCTCGCCACGACGGCGGCCGTCGCCGCCCAGACGCCGACGCAGCCGGTGCCGGGTGCCGTCGACGCCGGCAGCCTGATCGGCCCGACGCTGCGCATGGTGGCGAGCCTCGCCGCCGTGCTCGCCGTTGTCGGCGCGCTGGCCTGGCTGGCACAGAAACTGCGCGGCAGCGGCCGCCTGCAGACCGGGCTGATCCAGGTGGTCAGCGGGGTCTCGCTCGGGGCACGTGAAAAGGTCGTGCTCCTGCGCGTCGGCCAGGAACAGGTGCTGGTGGGCGTGAGTCCCGCCGGCATGCGCGCCCTGCACGTGCTGCGGGAAGCGCCGTCACCGCCGTTCGACAGCTACCTGGAGGACAAGCCGTGAGGCGGCTCGTCGTGCTCCTGCTCGCTGCCCTGCCGCTGCTCGCCATCGCCGAGCCGACGGTGCCGGCGCTCGAACTGGTCACGTCCAGCAGCGACGGCAAGACCTGGTCGGTGAGCCTGCAGGTCCTGCTGCTGATGACGGCGCTCACGCTGCTGCCGTCGCTCGCCCTGGCGGCGACTTCCTTCACCCGCATCGTCATCGTGCTCGCCATCCTGCGCCAGGCGATCGGCATGCCGCAGACGCCGCCGAACCAGGTGCTGGTGGGGCTGGCGCTGTTCCTGTCCTTCTTCGTCATGGGTCCGGTGCTCGACGAGGTCTACGCCAACGGCGTGAAACCCTACATGGAGGGCACGATCCAGCTCGATGCCGCCGCCAGCGCCGCCGAGAAGCCGCTGCGTGCGTTCATGCTCGGCCAGGTCCGCGAACCCGATCTGGAGCTCTTCGCCGGCCTCGCCGGCCACGAGGAATACGCCACACCGGAGGCCGTGCCGATGTCGGTGCTGCTGCCGAGCTTCATGACCTCGGAGCTCAAGACGGCGTTCCAGATCGGCTTTCTCACCTTCATCCCGTTCCTGATCATCGATCTGGTCGTCTCCAGCGTGCTCATGTCCATGGGCATGATGATGCTCTCGCCAATGCTGATCTCCCTGCCCTTCAAGATCATGCTGTTCGTGCTGGTCGACGGCTGGAGCCTGGTCATGGGCACGCTCGCCGCGAGCTTCGCGACCTGAAGGTCCCGCCACCATGACCCCGGAAATGGTCCTCACCATTGCGCGCGAGTCGCTCACCGTCACCGTGTTGCTGGCCACGCCACTGCTGCTGGCCGCGCTCGTCACCGGCGTGCTGGTGGGCGTGCTGCAGGCGGCCACACAGATCAACGAGATGACGCTCTCGTTCATTCCCAAGCTGCTGGCGCTGGTGGTGACCCTGCTCGCCACGGGCCCCTGGATGCTGCAGCTCCTGACGGGCTACACGCGCATGCTGTTCCAGAACATCCCGACCATGCTCGGCTGAGGCGCCGGGCCGTCCGCCATGCTGACCCTCGCCGCCCTCGTCGACACGCTCTTTCACGTGCTGTGGGCAGCGCTGCGCGTCGGCGGCGTGGTGATGATCGCCCCGGTGCTCGGCGCGATGTTCGTGCCGAACCGCGTGCGACTGCTGATCACGCTGGTGCTTTCCTTCGCCATGCTGCCGGTGGCCGGGCCGCTGCCGTCGTACCCGCCACTGAGCGTTCCGGGCTTCCTCGCGGTGGCGCAGGAGCTGGTGGTGGGCATCACCATCGGCTTCATGCTCAAGGTTGCCATCGAGGCGGCCGTCCTCGCCGGCCAGATCGTCTCGAGCGGCACCGGGCTGTCCTTCGCCATGGTGGTCGACCCGCAGGTTGGCGGCATCCCGCTGCTCGGCCGTTTCTACCTGATCATCGCCACGCTGCTGCTGCTGGCCGGCAACGCCCACCTGCAGCTGATCGAGATCCTGGCCGCGAGCTTCGGGCTGGTCCCGATCGGCGGCGGCGGGTTGAGCGTCGGCGGTGCGCGCCAGGTGGCCGACTTCGCCGGCCTCATGTTCGTCGGTGCCCTGAAGCTCGCACTGCCCTCGGTGGCCGCCATGCTCATGGTCAACGTGGCTTTCGGCGTGATCAGCCGCGCGGCACCCACGCTCAACCTGTTCGCGGTCGGCTTCCCGATCACGCTGCTCATGGGCTTCCTGGTGATGCTCATGGACATCGGCGCCCACGGCAGCATCTGGGAGCAGCAGATCGCCGCCACCTTCGCCACCGTCAACCGCGTGCTCACCGGAGGCTGACGTGGCGGAGACCGACTTCCAGGAACGCACCGAACAGGCCACGCCGAAACGGCTCGAGGACGCACGTCGTCGCGGCCAGGTGGCCCGCTCGCGGGAACTGAACATCGCCGCCGTGCTGCTCGCCGGCGCCATGATGCTGGTGGCGGCGCGGCCCCAGTTCGGCGCGGCGATGGAGGATCTCGTGCGCCGCGGACTCGCCCCGGACCCGGCCGTACTCGATCACCCGCAGGCCATGACCACGGCTCTCGCCGACGCCGGTCTCGCCGCCCTGCTCGCCTTCGCGCCGCTGCTGGTGGTGCTGGCGCTGGCCGCGGTCGGCGGTGCGCTCGCCATCGGCGGCTGGGTCTTCAGCCCCGAGCACATCGCACCGAAGTGGAGCCGGCTCGACCCGGTGCAGGGCATGCGCCGGATCGTGAGCGTGCGTGGTCTGGTGGAGGTCGCCAAGGCGCTCGCCAAGGGCGCGCTGATCGGCGGCATGGCACTCGCCTACCTGCTGTGGGTCCAGAACAGCGTGGCGACGCTCGGCCTCGCGCCGCTGCGCACCGCCATGACAGACACCGGCACCATGATCGCCATGATGCTGGTGGTCTGCAGCTTCGGCATGCTCGTCGTCGCGCTCGCCGACGTGCCCTTCCAGGTCTGGTCGCACAACCGCGAGCTGCGCATGACGCGCCAGGAGATCCGCGAGGAGCTGAAGGAGACCGAGGGCCGTCCCGAGGTCCGCAGCCGCATCCGTGCCCTGCAGCAGCAGCTCGCCAGCCGGCGCATGCTGAAGGAAGTGCCGCGCGCCGACGTCGTCGTCACCAACCCGACGCACTTCGCGGTGGCCCTGCGTTACGACGAACGGCGCATGCGCGCACCGGTCGTGGTGGCCAAGGGTGTGGACCATGTCGCCGCGCGCATCCGCGAGATCGCCGCCACCAATCGCGTGGCGCTGTTCGAGGCGCCGCTGCTCGCCCGCGCCCTGTACTGGACCACGCGCCTGAACCAGGAGATCCCCGGGCCGCTGTATCTCGCCGTGGCCCAGGTGCTGACCTATGTCTATCGGCTGCGGGCAGCGATGCAGACCGGCGCCGCCTGGCCCGACCGCCCGACCGTCGAGGTCGACGCGACGCTCGCCGAACCGCGCCGCGGCCGCCGCCCGGATGCTGACCGAGACCACGAGGAGTCCACATGACGCACACGAATGCCACGGGATCGGCAGCGCTCGCGCGCGGCCTCGGTGGCGTAGGCCTGCCGCTGCTGGTGCTGGCGATGCTGGCGATGGTGGTGCTGCCGCTGCCGCCGCTGCTGCTCGATGCCCTGTTCACCTTCAACATCGTGCTGTCGTTGATGGTGGTGCTCGCGGTCGTCTATGTCATGCGGCCACTCGACTTCGCCGTGTTTCCCACCGTGCTGCTGCTCGCGACCCTGCTGCGCCTCGCCCTGAACGTCGCCTCGACCCGCGTCGTGCTGCTGCACGGCCACACCGGCACCGATTCCGCCGGCCAGGTGATCGAGGCCTTCGGCGAGTTCGTCGTCGGCGGCAACTACGCCGTCGGCGTGGTCGTGTTCGCGATCCTCGTCATCATCAACTTCGTGGTGGTCACCAAGGGCGCCGGACGCGTCTCCGAGGTGAGCGCCCGCTTCACCCTCGACGCCCTGCCGGGCAAGCAGATGGCCATCGACGCCGATCTGAACGCCGGCATCATCACCCAGGAGGAAGCGGTCGGCAGACGCGCCGAGGTGCGCACGGAAGCCGACTTCTACGGCGCCATGGACGGCTCGAGCAAGTTCGTCCGCGGCGACGCCATCGCCGGGTTGCTGATCGTGTTCATCAACCTGCTGGGCGGCATCCTCATCGGCACCCTGCAGCACGACCTCGGCCTGGCCGAGGCGGCACAGACCTACGCGTTGCTCACCATCGGCGACGGCCTGGTGGCGCAGATTCCCTCGCTGTTGCTGTCCACCGCCGTCGCCATCATCGTCACCCGCATGTCGCGGGCCGAGGACATGGGCCGCCAGCTCATGAACCAGCTCCTCGGCGACCCGCGCGTGCTGCGCGTGGTGGCCGCCCTGCTCGGCCTGCTCGGGCTGATCCCCGGCATGCCGAACCTCGCCTTTCTCACGGCTGCCGGCCTGTGCGCGGGCGCGGCCTGGTGGAGCGCACAGCAGGCTGCCGGGGCCGGCGAGGAGCCGGCGGCGCCGGCCACACCGGCACAGGTCGCAGCACCGGACACCGACGCATTGCGTGAGCTCTCCTGGGACGATGTCGGCCAGGCCGATCCGGTCGCGCTCGACGTCGGCTACCGCCTCATCCCGCTCGTCGACCGCCAGCAGGATGGCGAGCTCATGCGCCGCATCAAGGGCGTGCGCCGGCGCCTGTCCGAGGAACTCGGCTTCCTCGTCGCGCCGGTGCGCATCCGCGACGACCTCGACCTGCCGCCGCAGGGCTACCGCATCAGCCTGCTCGGCACACCGGTCGCCCAGGGTGAGGTCCACGCCGAACGCGAACTCGCCATCAATCCGGGCCACATCGACACGCCGATCCAGGGCATCCCCACGCGCGATCCGGCCTTCAACCTGGAGGCTGTCTGGATCGATCCGGCGCAGCGCGACGAGGCGCAGGCGCGCGGCTACACGGTCGTGGACGTGCCGACGGTGATCGCCACGCACCTGTCCAAGGTGGTGCAGGAGAACGCCCACGAGCTGCTCGGCCACCAGGAAGCTCAGCAACTGCTCGAACGGCTGGCGAAGAGCGCGCCGAAGCTCGTCGAGGAACTGACGCCGAAGACCCTGCCCCTCTCGGTCATCGTGCGCGTGCTCCAGGAGCTGCTGCGCGATCAGGTGGCCGTGACGAACATGCGCACCATCTGCCAGGTGCTCGCCGAGCACGGCCGCACCACGCAGGACCCCGAGACGCTCACCGGTCAGGTGCGCGCTGCCCTCGGCCGCGCCATCGTCCAGCGGCTCGGCAACCAGGCCGAGGAGCTGCCGGTCATCACGCTCGAGCCGCGGCTGGAACAGATCTTGCAGGATGCCCTCAAGGGCGGCAGCGAGGGCGGTATCGAGCCCACGCTCGCCGAGCGGGTCCAGGGCCAGCTCGCGGCCACGACCCAGCGCCAGGAGATGGCCGGCCAACCGGCCGTGCTGCTGGTGTCCCCGGCGCTCCGGCCCTGGCTGGCGCGCTTCCTGCGCTTCGCGGTGCCCAGCCTGAAGGTGCTGGCCTACAACGAAGTGCCGGACAACCGGCGCGTCAAGCTGGTGGCGGCGGTCGGCGGCTGACGGGATTTTGACGGTCCACCGGACTCGTGGCGGGTTCGGGGACCTGGCGAAGAAAGGAACGAGACATGAAGATCAGGCGCTTCGTCGCCGGGGATATCCGGGAGGCCATGCGGCAGGTCCGCGAGGCCCTCGGCCCCGACGCCGTGATCCTCGAGACCCAGCGCGTGGAGGGCGGCATCGAGCTGGCCGCCGCCATCGACTACCCGGAGCCGGCCCCGATGCCGGCAGCCGCTGCTGCGCCGGCCGTGCCACCGCCTGCCGCCGCAACCGGCGGGGGGGGCCTCCCCGCCCCGGTGACCGCACTCGCCGACGAGCGTGAATTCCGCCGGCTGCGCGAGGAGGTGCACTCGCTACGCGAACTGCTCGAGTCCCAACTCTCGCGCCTGGCCTGGAACGACAACGTGCGCCGCAACGCCGCCGCAACCGCGGCCATGCGCAATCTCTCCCGACTCGGCGTCACGCCGGATGTCGTGCGAGATGTGGTCGGGCGTCTCGGGACGGGCCTCGGCGAACGCTCGGTCTGGAGCGCTCCGCTCAAGGCCCTGGAACAGAGCATCCCGTTCGCCGAGGACGACCTCATCGCCGCCGGCGGCGTGTTCGCGGTCGTCGGACCGACGGGCGTGGGCAAGACCACGACCATCGCCAAGCTCGCCGCACGCTACGCGCTCACGGGTGCGCTGTCCGACATCGCGCTCGTCACCACCGACACGTTTCGCATCGGGGCGCGCGACCAGCTCGAAACCTTCGGCGAGATCCTCGGCACGCCGGTGTACCAGGCGGGCGACAGCGCACGCCTCGCCGAAGTGCTGCGCATGCTCGCCGGTCGCCGCCTGGTGCTGATCGACACCACCGGGATGGGCCAGCGCGACGTGCGCCTGGCGCGGCAACTGTCCTGGCTCGCCGGTGCGGACCCGCGCGTCAAGGTACTGCTCGCCCTTCCGGCACCGACGCAGACGGCCGCCCTGCAGGAAATTGTGGATGCGTTCATGGTGTCGCGCCCGTCGGCGTGCATCCTGACGAAGACGGACGAGGCCACGTCGCTCGGCGGGGCGATCTCGGCCCTGATCCGCAGCCGGCTGCCCCTGGCTTATGTCACCAACGGCCAGCGGGTGCCGGAGGACCTGCATTTCGCAAGACCCCGGCAGACCTGGCTGGTCAAGTCTGCGCTCGAACTCATGAGCCGCCAGGACCAGATGAACGAGGACGACATGGCCGAACAGTTTGCCGAGGTGCACGTCGATGCCTGTGCCTGATTCGAAGAACGACGCGCCCGACCAGGCCGACGGCCTGCGGCGCCTGCGCGAGGCGCGGCCCGTGAAGGTGATCACCGTGACCGGCGGCAAGGGCGGTGTGGGCAAGACCAACGTCTGTGCCAACCTCGCCGTGGCCATGGCCATGCTCGGGCGGCGCGTGATGCTCCTCGACGGCGACCTCGGGCTCGCCAACGTCGACGTGCTGTTCGGCCTGCACCCCCAGTACACGATGGCCGAGGTGGTGCGCGGCGAACGCACGCTCGCCGAGGTCGTCGTGCCCGGACCCGCCGGCGTCATGGTCGTGCCAGGCGCCTCGGGCCTGTCCGAGATGGCCAACCTGACGAGCGCGCAGAACGCCGGCATCGTCAACGCCTTCAGCGATCTGACCTGCGAACTCGACGTGCTGCTGGTCGACACGCCGGCCGGCATCTCCGACCCGGTGCTGCGCTTCGCCGAGGCTGCTCACGAGGTCGTGGTCGTGGTCTGCGACGAGCCGACCTCCATCACCGACGCCTACGCGGTCATCAAGGTACTGTCGCGCGAGCGCGGTGTGGGCCGGTTCCGCGTGGTCACCAACATGACCCGCGAGGGCGGCCACGGCCGCCTGTTGTTCGAGAAGCTGTTGCGGGTCACCGAGCGTTTCCTGCAGGTGTCGCTCGACCATGCCGGCAGCGTCCCCTACGACGACCGGGTGTGGCGGGCAGTGCAGCTGCAGACGCCTTTCGTGACGGCGTTCCCGGCGAGCCTCGCCGCGGCGGCCCTCAAGCAGCTCGCCCATCGTGCCGATAAGTGGGATACCCCCCGCGCGGCGCGGGGGCACATCGAGTTCTTCGTCGAGCGGCTGCTGCGGCTGCCGCCCGGGGCACAGGGCGCGGTGGCATGAGCAGCGCCTCGGCCTACGCCGTCGCCGCCCAGCTGCCGCCCGAGGCGCTGGTCGAGCGCTATGCGCCGCTGGTCAAGAAGATTGCCAACCATCTTCTCGGCCGGCTGCCCGACGGCGTGGAGCTCGAGGACCTGGTGCAGACGGGGCTGATCGCGCTGCTCGACGCGGCGCGCCAGTACTCGGCCACCAAGGGTGCGTCGTTCGAGACCTACGCGAGCATACGGGTGCGTGGAGCCATGCTGGACGAGTTCAGGAACACCGACTGGGCACCGCGCTCCGTGTACCGCAAGCAACGCCAGCTGACCGCGGCCGTGCGCGCCGTGGAAAACCGCACCGGTGCCCATGCCACGCCGCGCGAGGTCGCCGCCGAACTCGGCGTGGAGCTCGACGAGTACTTCGACATGGTGGCCACGACCGCCTCGCAGCGCATGTTCAGCCTCGAGGAAGCCGATCCCGACCTCGCCGGCGACGGTGTCGGGCAGGAGACCGGGCCCGCGACCGACCCGTTCAGCGAGGCCGAGACCGAGGAGTTCCACCAGGCCATGAGCGAGGCGATCCGCGGGCTTCCGGAACGCGAATCCCTGGTCATGGGGCTCTACTACGACGAGGAACTGAACCTCAAGGAGATCGGCGAGGTGCTCGGCGTCAGCGAGTCGCGGGTCTGCCAGATCCACGGCCAGGCGCTGACGCGGCTGCGCGCCCGCCTGCAGGACTGGGCCCGCGCCGGGGCCGACCGCTGAGTGCCAGGGAACGGAAAGCAGACTGACCGATGGATCCATTGACGACAACCGGTGTGGTGCTGGCGCTGGTCGCCCTGGTAGGCGGCAGCATCCTCAAGGGTGCCGGCGTCATGTCGCTGCTCAACCCGGCCGCCTTCGTGATCGTGTTCATCGGCACGCTTGCCTCGAGCCTGGTGCAGACGCCGAAGGCGACCTTCATGCGCGC
>JADZBS010000004.1 GCA_020851975.1 Gammaproteobacteria bacterium
GAAACCGTAACACCGGCACCTGTTCCCGAAACCGTAACACCGGCACCTGTTCCCTACTCTGAATCACCGCTGGACGGCATCGACATGAAAAAACTGGCGATCTTCTGCACTCTCCTGCTCGGCCTGGCGCCGGTGGTCTCGCCGGGTGCGGCCACTGCCACGACCCGGAGCGTGGCGACGACGAGCGGTGACCTGACCGGCGTCGTGACGAACGGCATCGCGACATTTCGCGGCATTCCCTACGCCGCCCCGCCGGTCGGCGCGTGGCGCTGGCGACCGCCGCAGCCGGTCGCCAGGCGCGCGGGCACGTTCGCGGCCGAGGCTTTCGGTCCTGCCTGTCCCCAGTCCGGGCGATCCGTGGCCCGCCTGGGCGGGCTCCCGCTCAGCGAGGACTGCCTCGTCCTCAATGTCTATTTGCCGGCGGCCGCACTCGGCGGTGGCGAACCCGTGCCCGTCATGGTCTGGATCCACGGCGGCAGCTTTCGCACCGGTGCCGGATCCTATCCGGGCGCCGAGCCGCTGGCCCTCGTACGCCACGGCGTGGCAGTCGTCACCATCAACTACCGGCTCGATCGGCTCGGCCTCTTCGCGCATCCGGCGCTCACCGCCGCGGCGCCGGCCGATGAGCCGCAGGGCAACTACGGGCTCATGGACCAGGTCGCCGCACTGCGCTGGGTACACGACAACATCGCTGCTTTCGGCGGAGATCCCGCGCGCGTGACGGTCTTCGGGCAGTCCGCCGGCGGTGTGTCCGTCACGACGCTGATGGCCGTGCCGTCGGCGCGCGGGTTGTTCCAGCGCGCCATCGCGCAGAGCGGTGCCGTGCGCATCGAGGGCGACCGACCGATCCGCGGCAGCGACTCCTTTTATGAGTCGCTCGAAGACGACGGCCGCCGCATGACGCAGGCGCTCGGCCTCGACGGCGGCGCGGACGTCGCCGCGCGCCTGCGGGCGCTGCCGGTCGAGACGATCCTCGCCTACTCCGCGAAGGAAATTCCCAACTCGATGAACCCGGTCGTCGACGGCCGCGTGCTGCCCGACCACGTGGCGCGCATCTTTCGCGCCGGTCGCCAGCACCCCGTGCCGTTCCTGAGCGGCACCACGAACTGGGAGGCCTCGCTGATCGCGCCGTTCCCCTTCACCCTGCAGAACGTGCTGCGCGATGCCGACCCCGCCGAAGCACGCAGTGCCTACCCGGGGCTCGACGATGCGGCGCTGAAACAGGCGTGGTTCATCGACGTCCTCTTCGCCGGGCCCGCGCGGTTCCTGTTGGGCGAGATGGCGCGCGTCGACGCGCCCGCCTGGCTCTACCGCTTCAGCTACGTCCCGCAGGCCCGGCGCAGTACCGTGCCGGGCGCCGCCCACACCGACGACGTCCCCTACGTGTTCGACGACCTCGACTTCGGCCATCGATGGGAAGGGCCACCACCGACCGACGCCGAACGCGAGCTCGCCCGCCCGATGAGCGCCTACTGGGTCAACTTCGCGAGGACCGGCGACCCGAATGGACCCGGGCTCCCCGCCTGGCCACGCTACGACCGGCAATCCGATCGTCTGCTCGAGTTCGGCACCACGATCAGCGCCGGCGCACCCGAGCGCCTCGAGCAGCTACGCTTTCATGGGCGTCGGTATGAGGCGGCGCTGGAATGAGGTGCCGGTGTTACGGTTTCGGTAACTCCGTTACCGAAACCGTAACACCGGCACCCTTTCCCTTACCCTTTCCCCTACTCCGTCCGCAGCGCCGCGACCGGGTCGAGGGCGGCTGCGCGCTGAGCCGGGACGACGCCGGCAATGAGGCCGATCAACACCGCGATCGCCTGGGCGGCGGCGACGTAGGGCAGCGATAGCCGGACCGGGAGCAGCGGCACGGCGACACCGATCAGGGCGACGATGGCCGTGCCGGCGAGCAACCCGCCGACGCCGCCGAGGGCGGCGAGCAGCATCGATTCGCCGAGGAAGATGGCCCGCACCTGGCCGCGGCCGGCACCGACGGCGCGCAGCAGGCCGATCTCGGCGGTGCGCTCGCGCACGGCGATGGTCATGATGGTGAAGATGCCGACGCCACCGACCAGGAGCGAGATGCCGCCGAGAGCGGCGACGGCGAAGGTGACGACGTCGAGCACGGAGCCGAGGACATCGAGCATCTGCTGCTGGGTGGTGATGGTGACATCCAGTCCCCCGTGGCGCGCGATGATCATGCGCTCGATGCCGGCCACGACCTCGTCGGCCGAGGCCGACTTGTCGTACAGCACGTCGATTTCGAAGAGACCCTGGCGGTTGTAGAGTTCCAGCGCCCGCACGGCCGGGATATAGACGGTGTCGTCGAGGTCGAAGCCGAGCACCTGGCCCTTGGACTCCATGACGCCGACGATGCGGTAGCGCTCACCGCCGACACGGAGCAGCTCGCCGAGCGGATTGCGTTCGCCATAGAGCTCGTGTCGCACGGTTGCGCCGAGCACGGCGAGCGGCCGCGGCGCCCGCGGGTCGTCGGCGGGCAGGAACCCGCCGAGCGCGACCTGGAAGTCGAAGGCCGCGGGCATTTCCGGGCCGACGCCGCTGATGTTGGTGCTGCGCTCGCGCCCGCCGCCCTCGGCCGAGGCCGTGCCCTGCACGATGGGCACGGTGTTCAGCACGAACGGCACGCGCTTCAGCGCCTCGGCGTCGTCGATGGTGAGCGGGCGCACGGCGCCGAAGACGCCGGTGGCAGCGCCGAAGGTCGTGCTGCGCCCGGGATTGATGCCGATGATGTTGGTGCCGAACTGGGTGAACTCGTCGAGCACGTAGTGGTGCAACCCCTCGCCGATGGCGGTGAGCAGCACCACGGCGGTGACACCGATGCCGATGCCGAGCGCGGTGAGGCCGCTGCGCAGGCGGTGCGACAGCGCCGAGCGCGTCGTGAACCGCAGCAGGTCGCGGCCCTGCACGTCAGCGCCCCGCCAGCGCCGCGATGGGATCGAGGCGCGCGGCACGTCGCGCCGGCAGGATGCCGAACAGCGCGCCACAGCCGATGGCGATGAGAAAAGAACCGGCCACCGCCCAGAGAGGCGGATCGAAGTCGAGATCCGGATACAGCGAACGCATCAGGAAAATCGCCGCCTGACCGAACGTGACCCCGGCCACCGCGCCGAAGGCGGCGAGGATCACGGCCTCGGTGAGGAACAGCCGGGTCACCTGGCTGCGGTTGGCGCCGAGCGCCTTGAGGAGCCCGATCTCGGCGGTGCGCTGGCTGACCGACACCAGCATCACGTTCATGATGAGGACGCCGGCGACGACGAGGCTCACGGAGGCGATGCCAGCGAGTGCCGCCGTGAGCGCGCCGAAGATGCCGTCGAAGGTGGCGAGCACGGAGTCCTGGGTGATGACGGTGACGTCCTCCTGGCCTCGATGCCGCTCCTTGAGGATCTGCTCCATGTCACGCCGCGCCGGCATGACCGAGTCGCGGCCGGCCGCCTGGACCAGGACGCGAAACAGGCCGGGTGCGTTCAGCAACTGCTGGGCGGAGGCGACCGGCATGATGACGAGCTCATCGACGTTGACCATCACCGACATGCCCTGGCGGGCGAGGATGCCGGCGATGCGGCAGCGCCGGTCGCCGACCCGCAGCCACTGCCCGACCGGCTGGCGCCCGACGAAGAGCTCGCTGCGCAAGGTATCGCCGATGACACATTCGGGCGAGGCGCGGTCCCAGTCCTGGTCGCGCAGGAATTCCCCCCCGGCCATGCGCCACTGGCGGACTTCGAGCAGCGAGGCAGTCGAGCCCATGACGGTGATGTCGCGCTCCAGCCCGTCGAAGGACACCGTCGCTGCGCCGACCACGATGGGCGCCACCTTCGCCACGGCCGGGCTGCGCAGGAGCGCTCGTGCATCGGCCAGCGTCAGGTCGCGCGGCGACTCACCGGCCATGAGCCCCGGGCCCATGCCGCTGGTCTCGGTCTTGCCGGGCAGCACCACGAGCAGGTGCGTGCCGAGCGACTGGAACTCCTCGGCCACGAACCGGCGCGCCGCCTCGCCGAGTGCTGTCAGCACCAGCACCGCGGCGACACCGATCGCGGTGGCGAGCAGCATCATCGCCGTGCGCAGCGGGTAACGGACCAGCGCGCCGAGGGCCACCCGCGTGCAGTCGGTGAAGGTCACGGTCGCGTGGTCCGCAGGTCCTCGACGACCCGGCCGTCGCGCAGGCGCAGGCGCCGGCGTGCCCGCTCGCCGATCTGGGCATCGTGGGTGACCACGATCAGGGTCAGGCCGCGCTCGTTCAGCCCCTCCACGATGCGCACGATTTCTGCTCCGGAGGCCGTGTCGAGGTTGCCGGTGGGCTCGTCGGCGAGCAGCAGCTTCGGCTGCATGACGATGGCGCGCGCGATGGCGACGCGCTGGCGCTCGCCGCCGGAGAGCTGTGCCGGGCGATGGTCGCTGCGCCCGGTGAGGCCGACGCCCGCCAGCGCCGCGCGGGCCCGCTCGCGACGCTCGGCCGGATCGAGGCCGGCCAGCAGCATCGGCAGCTCCACGTTTTCCAGCGCGCTCATGCGCGGTACGAGGTGGAACGACTGGAACACGAAGCCGATCTGCGACTGACGCGTGGCCGCGAGCTGATCGTCGCTCATGGCGGAGGTGTTCACGCCGTTCAGCCAGTACGCACCGGCCGTCGGCGTATCGAGGAGCCCGAGCACGTTGAGCAGCGTCGACTTGCCCGAGCCCGATGGACCCATGATGGAGAGATACTCGCCCGCCTCGATGCCGAGATCCACCTGGTCGAGCGCCCGCACCAGCGCGTCGCCGACCTGGAAGGTGCGGCTCAGCGACTCCAGGCGGATCATCGGCGCGGGCATGGGCTATTCGCGCCCGGCACGCGCGCCGTCGCGCACGCCCTCGCGGTCCACCGAGACGACCACGAGTTCGCCAGCGGCCAGTCCTTCCAGGATCTCCGTGTACTCCCAGTTCGACACGCCGCGCGTCACCTTGCGCTCGCGCAGCACGCCGGCGGCCTCGTCGAGCACGTAGACGCGCTGGCCGTCGAGCACTGCCTGGGTCGGCACGCGCAGCACGTCGGTGCGCGTCTCGAGGATCACCTCGACATCGGCGCTGTAGCCGGGCAACAGGTTGCTCGTCGCGGCGTCGTCGATCTCCGCCTCGATCTCCACGGTGCGCGCCTGCTTCTCGGCGTCGAGCACGTAGGGCGCCACGCGGCGCACGAACCCGGGGAATTTCCGGCCCGGGAAGGCGTCCAGCGTGATCTGCGCCCGCTGGCCGGTGCGCACGGCCGGCGCGTCGACCTCGTCGATGGGCGCGCTGATGTACAGGCAGCTCGCGTCCACCACATCGACCGTCGGCGGGGTCGGCACGCCGACCGGCGAGGGCGTGACGAACTCGCCGAGTTCGCCGTTGATCTCGGCGATGACGCCCGCAAACGGCGCCCGCAGGATGGTGCGGTCCAGGTTCGCCTGGGCCACCTGCACCCGCGCCTGGCTCACGCGCGCACTCTCGCGAGCCGCCGTGCAGCCGGCGGCGCGGGCCTCCGCCTCCCCGACCGCACGGTCCGCGGCTTCTTCGGCGATGAGCCGGTCGGCGCGCAGCCGCGTGGCGCGTGCCGCTTCGGCCGCAGCGACCTCGGCCGTGACGCAGGCCTCGCGGGCACGCGCCTCGGCGGCCACCCGGTCGCGCTGCTGCAGGGCGAGCTGGGCGCGCAGATCCTCGTTCCAGAGTTCCAGCAGCACGTCGCCGCGCTTGACGGCATCGCCCTTCTTCACCGGCAGTCGCGCGATCTGCCCGCCGACCGGTGGCGCCAGGCGGGCGCGGTTGCAGGCGTCGACGGTGCCGGCGCGCGTATTGGCCACGGTCGCCACGACGGTCCCGCGGCTGACGGCAGCGACGGTCACGGCCAGCGGCTGCGGGCGGGTCAGCCACATTGCGAGCGCCGCGAGCGCGAACAACACGAGCAGAATCGGGACGAGGCGGCGCCGGATGAACAATGGGGCCACGGAAGTCTCCGCAAGGGGCTGGCGGGCGACAGTATACGGAACGAGGTGCCGGTGTTACGGTTTCGGTTACTTTGTTACCGAAACCGTAACACCGGCACCTGTTCTTCTCAGGCCGAACCGATGAACCAGGCGTCATCGATCTACGACATCCCGCTGGTCACGCTCGACGAGCAGCCACGGACCCTGGCCGAGTATCGCGACCGGGTGCTGCTGATCGTCAACGTGGCGAGCCGCTGCGGTTACACGCCGCAGTACGCCGCACTCGAGGCGCTGCACAGGAAGTACGGGCCGCGGGGTTGCGTCGTCCTCGGCTTCCCCTGCAACCAGTTCGGGCGACAGGAGCCGGGCGATGCCGCGGACATCCGCGCTTTCTGTTCATCGAACTACGATGTCACCTTCCCGCTCTTCGCGAAGATCGACGTCAACGGACGGCACGCCCACCCGCTCTACCGGCACCTGAAAAGCCGGGCGCCAGGCATCCTGGGCAGCCGGTCGATCAAGTGGAACTTCACCAAGTTCCTGGTCGGTGCCGGCGGCGGGGTGGTGGAACGACATGCGCCATCCGTGAGGCCCGACGTCCTGGCGGCGCGGATCGAGGCGCTGCTGGCCAGGTAAGAGGAACAGGAACAGGTGCCGGTGTTACGGTTTTGAACAGGTGCCGGTGTTACGGTTTCGGTAACTTTGTTACCGAAACCGTAACACCGGCACCTGTTCAAAACCGTAACACCGGCACCTGTTCCTCACCGGCACCTGTTCCTCATTTCGGGTACAGCAGCGTGAATGCAAGGCGTACACCCCAGCCGTCCGCCCCGGAGTCCGGGCTATCGGCCCAGTAGCGCACACCGAAGCCCAGGCTCACCAGCTGGCCGCCGATCTTCGTGACCTTCGTGACGACACCGTTGATCGGGATGGCCCATTCCTCGCCCTCCCAGTCGTAGCTGCTCTCGGTCTGAATGGTGTAGGTCCAGGCGTCCGGCGTCGTGTAGGACAGGAACGGCTGCAGGAAGGTCGCGTTGACATCCGCACGGTCGTCGTCGCCGGCAAAAGACCAGATGTGGTTGGCGAGCGCGCCGTAGGTCCACGGGCCCTGCTGCTTGAGCGCGACGGCGGTGGGACCCGCGCCCCACTGGTCGGTGGTGAGCAGGTCGTCCGACCCGGTCGGGAGCAGAAACACCGGCCCCGCGCCCCAGATCCAGCCACCCGCAGTCGGTGCCTTCGGCGAGAAGAACAGGCTCTGCACGATGTCGCCCAGGCCGGACTGGTGGCCGGCGCCGGGAAAGAGGTCGTCCTGGGCGACGAGCGGCACGACGGTACGGGAGATCAGGTTCCAGTCCGCCGCGATCGAGGTCGGGATCACCGGCTGGATGTTCAGCGTCCAGCGGTCACCGTCTTCGAGCGGCCCGATGTCCTGATCGTAGTTCAGTTGAAACGGCACGCTGATCAGCGCAGCGACCGGGTTGGCGAGCTGCTTGGCGAGGTCCTCCGCGCTCTGTCCGCCGCTCGCCTGTGCACCCGACGGCGCCGTCGTCGCTTCCCCGGCATCGGCCGCTGCATTCCACCCCAGCGCGAGCACGCTCAACGCGCCGAAGATCCAGGCCCGATACGTCGGTGCCACTCCATGCTTCATCTGAAAATCTCCTAGGAACAAGGAATAGGTGCCGGTGTTACGGTTTCGGTAACTCTGTTACCGAAACCGTAACACCGGCACCTATTCACCTGCGGTAGATCGACCGGCCTTCCTTGAAGGTTTCCAGCACGTGGATGTCCTTGATGGCGTCCGGCTCAACGTTCAGCGGATTGTCGGAGAGGATCACCATGTCGGCGAGCTTGCCGGGCTCGAGCGAGCCCTTCTGCTGCTGCTCGCCGTACTGCTCGGCCGCCCAGATCGTCATCGCCTTCAAGCCCTCGAGCGGCGTCACGCGCTGGTCCGGACCGATCGAAGCACCGCCGCGCGAGGTGCGGTTCACCGCCGACCAGAGCATGAACATCTGGTCGAGCGGTGCCACCACCGCGTCGGTGTGGTTGGTCGGGTGCAGCCCGGCGTCGATCGCGTCGCGCATCGGGCTGATGTACATCGCCTGCTCGTTACCGCGGTTGGCGATGTGGGCCTCGGCGAAGTAGTAGGTGTGCAGCGTGTAGAACGAAGGGCGCAGGTGGTAGCTGACGTACTTCGGCAGGTGGTCCTTGCGCGTGAACTGCGCGTGGATGACCGTGGCATTGCGGTCCCGTTCGAGATCGCCAGCCGCCGCGAACTCGTGGGCCGTGATCAGGGCGTCGATCGCCGCGTCACCGTTGGCGTGGAAGATGACCGGGACACCCAGGTCGTAGACCTTCTTCAGCGCCTGATTGATGACCTCCTGCGGGGCGAACACCTCCCCCTTCCAGTCCTTCTCGCCGCCGGGGCCGCCGGTCAGGTAGGGTGTCGTGAAGGCAGCCGTGCGTCCCTGTGGCGATCCGTCGATGGAGATCTTGACTCCGCCGATCTTCAGGCGATTCTCGTACCGCCCCCCCCCCGCGACGGGGAACTCCGCGAGGACCGGGTCCAGGTCGGTGATGAACGGGAAGGCCACGACGTCGATGATGTGGGCGCCCGCGTCGGCTGCACGCCTGATCGTCTGCAACTGCGCGAGGTGAGTCGCGCCCTCGTGGGCCGTGGTGATACCCGCCTCGGCGTACATCAGGTGCGCCGCCCTGGTCCCGGATATCTCCTCCTCGGGCGTTAGCGGCGGGGTCTTCTCGAAGACCGGCAGGAATGCGGTCTCCATCACCAGGCCCCAGGGTTCGTTCGTGCCGGGTTTGCGCACGATGATGCCGCCCGGAGGGGTCCTGGTGCTGGCATCGAAGCCGAACTTCTTCAGAGCCAGGCTGTTGAGCACCGCCCCGTGCATCGAGACGTGGTCGATGCGCACCGGGTTGTCTGGGAAGGCCGCGTCGAGGTCGTCACGATTGAGCAACCGGCCGTCCGGCATGACGGAGTCGTCATAACCGTATCCGGTGATCATCTCGCCCTTGGGGACCTGGTGCTCCTCGGCGAAGCGCTTTATCTCGGCGATGATCTCAGGCACGTCCTTTCCCGGCCCGGCAGGTGGCGGATAGAGCTTCACCTGGGAGGCCACCGACAGCGCGTTGATGTAGTGGCTGTGGGCGTCGATGAAGCTCGGCATCAGCGTCCTGCCGCCGAGGTCGACGACCGTCGTCGCCGCGCCCTTGTGTGTCTTCTCGAGCGCCGCGCGCGTACCGACGGCGAGAATCCTGCCGCCCTTCACCGCCAGTGCCTCGACGGATGGCTGCGCGTCGTTCACCGTCACGATCGATCCGCCGACATAGATGGCGTCGGCGACCTGTTCCGGTGCCGGCGCCTTCGAACAGGCCGCCAGCAACCCGAGCGCCAGGGCGCTCCAGAAGGTCTTGCAGTTCTTCATGTTGTTCTCCCTTCTTCGTCTTCGCGCCGGCAGTGCTTCGCCCGTACCCCACCCCATGTCGGCGCTGCCAACCGGCCACGGACATAATGCGCGCCGTACCGCAACGCTGCAACGAGGTGCCGGGTGAACAGGTGCCGGTGTTACGGTTTCGGTAACAGAGTTACCGAAACCGTAACACCGGCACCTGTTCACATTCCGAAACCGTAACACCGGCACCTGTTCACCCCGCCCGGATTAAGGTAAAAACCCTGCAGGATCGAGTAGTTCAGGGGGTCCGACGTGGTTCCAGAGCAGGCGCCGGTGTGGCCGTGACCGACCGTTACGGGGTCATCGGCCATCCCATCGGCCACAGCAAGTCGCCGGTGATCCACCGGCTGTTCGCCGCCCAGACCGGCGAGGACCTGAGCTACGAGGCCTTCGACGTGCCGCCCGAGGCGCTGGAAGCGCGGCTCAGCGCTTTCGTCGCCGAGGGATTACGCGGCCTCAACGTGACCGTGCCGCACAAGGAGGCGATCGCGCGGCTGGTGGACCAGCTGACCGACCGCGCGCACCTGGCCGGTGCCGTCAACACCGTGACCATCGCGGTCGACGGCCGGCTCGACGGCGACAACACCGACGGCGTGGGCCTGCTCACCGACCTCACCGCGAACCTTGGGATCGAGCTCGCGCAGGCGCGCGTGCTGGTCCTCGGTGCTGGCGGCGCCACGCGCGGCATCGTGCCGGCCCTCCTCGGCAGCGGACCGCGTGAACTCGTCGTCGCCAATCGCACCGTCGAGCGTGCCCGTGAACTCGCAGGCCGCTTCGAACGGCTCGGCGATGTCGCCGCCTGCCGGTTCGACGAGCTGGCCGGGCGGCACTTCGATCTGGTGCTGAATGCGACCTCCGCCGGACTGCAGGGTGAGGTGCCGCCGTTTCCGGCGTCCATGCTGACGCCGGACACCGTCTGCTACGACCTCTCCTACGCCATGACCGACACCCCGTTCGTCGCCTGGGCGCGCACGCATGGCGCCGGCCACGTGCACCAGGGCTGGGGCATGCTGGTGGAACAGGCCGCCGAAGCGTTCTTCATCTGGCGCGGCGTGCGCCCGGACACCAGGCCCGTACGCGCGAAGTTGCCGTAACGGTGCCGGTAACGGTGCCGGGTCGAAGTTTCGAAGTTTTTCGAGAGTCTGAGACAAGGCGGCCAGTTGAGTGGTATGCCTAATCTCTCGAAAAACTTCGAAACTTCGACCCGGCACCGTTACCCGCACCGCTACCCGGCAATTTGACAAAATACTGGAACCAGCGCTTGCGGCCCTGCCGGCACGGGCCTACGCTCACATAGAAAGAGGGTCCGCCGGATAACACGACACCACGACGCCCGGGCCCTCCATGGAGGAACTCCTCATGAACGGCACCATCCTGCGCGGCGGCCTCGCACTCCTTCTGACCTTCGGCGGCCTGCCGGCCGCACTCGCCACCACCTACCAGATGACGTTGACCGGCAACGTCAACGGCTGCGAGTACTTTTCGGGCACACCGGGCAGCTTCACGGGCAACACGGCGTTCGAATGGCTGGAATCGCAGCTACAGAATATCGGCGGCTGCGGCGGCGGCATGAACATCGTGGCGCAACCTGCCACGGTCAGAGTGACCTGGAACACGGACCTGCTGCCGCCACTCGCCGGCGGCGCCTACAACGGCGTGGCGACCGACTGGATCGACGCCACGATCACCCTGAACGGCGTTACCCAGGGTATCGACGGCACCAACTGTCAGATCATGCTCCCGAGCGGCCCGAGCGATTTCCAGGAGGCGATCCTGATCAACAACCCGTACACCGGTTGCGCGGGCGGCTCCGGCCTGACATCGATCACCATCAATCGCTACAACCCGTCCGCCACCAGCGTGAGTTTCGAACTGCATCACCTGACGCCCGATCCCGGCGTGAGCCCGGCGCATTCCTATTGGGCGATCGGCACGATGAATAACGCCAGTGTGTCGGTGAGCGTCGTGCCGCTGCCAGGCGCGCTCGGGCTGCTGCTCGCGGGA
>JADZBS010000005.1 GCA_020851975.1 Gammaproteobacteria bacterium
CCGGTAGGAGCGACGCCAGTCGCGATTCTTCTCCCCCAAAAAGAGATCAGCCGCACCCTTGCGGGTGCGGCTGACCGGTTTCTCGGCCGGCGGTCCTCACCCGGAGCGGGCGAGGTGCCAGGCCATCAACTCATCAGGCGCGGGCGCGGCGGCGCACCCAGGCCAGGCCACCGAGAGCCGAGCCGAGCAGCCACACGGCAGCCGGCACCGGCACCACATGGAACGTCAGGTAGTTGGTGCCTGCGGAGCCCGTCGCAATGCCGTTCGACAGGATCAGCTCCCCACCCGCACCGGTGTAGGAAACCACCGTGTACAGGTTGAAGGCACCGTCCGTCGCATCGCAACCGCCAGCGGCTCCCAGGCTCGACAGACCACGCGGGTTACCCGTACTCACGTCGTTGCCGCCGATGGTGCGAACCACGCAGTTGGCATTGCCGCCGACGTTGTACGCCATCGAACTCTGGTAAGCGCCAGGACCAAAGCCGATGTTCAGGTTCGAGCAGCCGTGTGCGCCCACATTCGCAAGAAATGTGCCTTCAACGCACTCATAGCTCGCTGCCGTTGTCGTACCGGCCACCGTGTTGATCGTCATGCCCGTGACTTTGTCACCGATGACAGAAGGCCCGAACGGGTCGCTGCCAAGGTGTGACGTGGTCCAGAACGTCCCGGTCATGCTCAGCACGCCCGTGCCGGGATCCCAGTTCCACACAGCGTTGGATGGCGTCAGACCGTTAGCGCCGTTCCAAATCAGCGTGTTCAGCGTGCCGCTGCTGCTGCGCTGGTTGTGCGCCACCAGCTCGACCGTGATGGCGCTGGCCTGCCCGGAAAGGGCGAGGAGCGCTGCTCCTACCAATAGCTTCTTCATTGAGTCCTCCAGAACTTGTCGATTGAAAATTATCCGTCTGGAAATGCGTCCGGAACCCTGCTCCGGCTTCCCCATGTCTTCCCTCATCAAGCTCGTCCACGTGAAACCGCAAACCTCCAGCGGCACACGAACGCGTTTTCCTGATCGGGTCCCCTCGGAAACGTCTTACTTCTGTTTTCGCGATCCGAGCCTACACGGGCGACCGGCTGGTGCAAGCGGGGTTTGAACATAACGATCGAAAATCACACCGGCAACCACCAGACGGACAGGCATTCGAGTCGTCCGGCGGCCACGCACTGCAAAGCCGGGACAGATCCGGGGCCGGCTGTCCCTGTAGCGCAGCAGCAACGCCCCGACGCTTGTCGCACCGGCCATCGTTGGAGTAGTGTTCCGCTGCATCTCGGCCCGGGGAGGCGCCGAAGGGGGAAGTGGCGGCAGACGCACACGACAAGTGCGCACCCCGCCAGGGTGGCTGCGGCCACCCGGCCCGGACCAGACCACCACGAGCGGTCCCGGGCCATCAGCCTTCACGCACCTCAGGCGCCCTGTCGCGCCGCACCGAACCTATCGGGTGCCGGTACGGCGGGCGGGCCGGGCCCAGTCACACCTCGAGGAGATTCGCGATCATGAAACGCACGGCAATGTTCGCATTGCTCGCCCTCGCCGGCGGGTCGGTGCATGCGGACGGGGAGTTCGGGGGCGCGCGCATCGGCGCGGCGGCCGCTTTCGGCGAGTTCAAGGGCGACGACGTCCCGGCCGCCGAACTCGGCAACAACTTCATCAAGGACAACGCGGTCGGCTTCAAGGTGTACGGGCAGTACCCGCTGAACGACTGGTTCGCCGTCGAGGGCGCCTACCACTTCAGCAACGACTTCGAGGACAGATCGCAGAGCGAAGACCTGCCCGGCAAGCTGCAGCTCTCGTTCAGCGGCTTCTCGGTACAGGGCGTGGTCTACATCCCGACCACGTTCGAGGAATTCGACGCCTATCTCAAGGCCGGCTACTTCGACTTCGACGACGACCTCGCGCTGAGCGGCGCCAACATCGACTCGTCCTCCGAGCAGGGCTTCGCCGCCGGCGGCGGCCTGCTGATCCACATCGGCGATAACCTCGGCGTGCGACTCGACATCGACTGGTTCAACGCCGACGTGGGCGACCTCTCCTCGGTGAACCTGGGCATCGAATATGCCTTCGGCAGGCGCGAGCCGGCCGGGAGCGCGGCGCCACCGCCCCCCCCGCCGCCGCCCGCGGACGGGGAATGACCGGGCGGATGCGCCCGGGATAGCCAACATCTTGAATTGGTGAGGACAGTACCGTGAGAAAAACCCTTTCGATCATTGCCACGCTGGCACTGCTGGCCGTGGCCCAGACCGCCAACGCCGTCCGCCTCGAGCTGGTGGCGCACAATCAGCGCAGTGCCAGCTCGCTGAGCACGCTCAAGTGGAAAGAGTGCGCTCCAACCGCAACGACCAACCCGTGCCTCAGCACCACCAACGCCTGGACGCTAGCCAATGCTTTGCCTTCGACTGCAGTATGGACCTGGAATCCGGGGACGGGCGTGCTCAGCATGACCGGCCTGTTCCAGACGACCTCGCACATTGGCAGCGATAGTGATGGCCCGTCGGTGATCAGCGACAAGGTTACCGATCTGGTGATCGATACGACCAACGACACAACCACGGCGGCAAGCTACGTATGCGTGGAGGGCACATTCCTTGCGGCAGTGGGGGCTCATGGATGTGCCAATCTGAATATTGGATTTGGCCCTGGTGCGTACCAGAGCTCGATCGCCTACAACGTCGGCGGTGACGCCAATTGCGTGCAGCGCACCATTGGTGGCAATGACGTGAGCACCGGCCCGCCGCGCACACTGGCAACCACCGCCGGCGGCGGTGGTTGCGACCCAGGTGCTGGTGCTTTCGACCTGTGGACCATCGTACAAGACGGGACAGCCACCCGTGGGCAGCTGATCATCTCGAACGGCATCGACATCGCGCTCGCCAATACGAACTATCTCACCTTCCAGGTTCTGCCCGATGCGGTCGACGACGGCCCGGTCAACGCTCTGCAGGGGGTCCCGGTGAATGTCGACGTGATGGCAAACGACGAACTCTTCGTCGACAACGTCACCGTCACCGTCACCACCGCCCCCACCAAGGGCACAGCCGTCGTCAACGGCTCGCCGGGCCCGCAGGCCGGCATCAGCATCACCTACACCGGCGGTGCCGGCCAGACCGGTGCCGACAGCTTCGTCTACACGGTGCTCGACAACGACGGCACCACCAGCGACACGGCCACTGTCACGCTCAACGTGCTCGCCGGCGGCGCCAACGCCGACACCGCCACGACCACGCGCAATGCGGCCTCCTTCGCCATCAATGTCGGCGCCAACGATGTCGGCTTCACGGACCCCGTGACCATCACGGTGGAAACCGGACCCGACCAGGGCGGCACGGCGACGCCGCCGGGCGCCGGCGCAGCCGCCACGCGGGAATTCACCTATGCCCCGGGCACGAAGCCGGCCGGCACGCCGACCTACACCGAGACCTTCACCTACCGCATCACGGACGCCACGTCGCTCACCGCGACGGCAACCGTCACGGTCACGGTGAACAACGCGGTGCCGGTGGCAGGTGATGCGCCGATGGCCATCTCCACCGCGGGCCTCGCGCCCGGCGCCGCCACCACCGGCAGCCTGAACGCCGCCACCTTCCCGGGCAACAGCCTCGGCAACGCGCCGAACACCGTGACCGCGACTGACGGTGCCAACGGTACGACCAGCGTCTCGGGCACCGTCGTCACCTATACGCCGGCGGGAACGTTCTTCGCGGGGTCGGATACCTTCACCTACACCATCACGGATTCGGATCCCGGCACGGCCGAGACCGACACCGGCACGGTGACCGTGACCATCGCCGACGTGGCGCCTGCGCTGGCCAACGGGGCCATCACCACGGCGCAGGACACGGCCGCGGCACCGTTCGCGCTCGGCATCACGCTCGGCAACGGCTCGCAGGCGCAGCACGGCGTTGCCGTCACCACGGATGCCGCCAACGGCGCCTGCGCGCTTGCCGGCACCTCGGTGACCTACACGCCCGACGCCGGCTACAGCGGCGCCGACCGTTGCGTGGTCACCATCACCGACGGCGACGGCGACACCGACACCGGCACCCTCACCATCACCGTGACGCCGGCTCCCGGCGGCGGTGGCGTCGGCGGTGGCGGCCTGCTGCCGGGCGGCGGCGGTTCGCTCGACGGCCTGACGCTGGCCCTGCTCGCCGGCGCGGCCGCGTGGATGGCCCGGCGGCGCCGGGTTGCGGGCCGCTGAGCGGCCTGCCGGTATCTGATACACAGGGGATGCTCATGACCATGACGTACGGACCGCGGCGTGCCACGCACGCCGCGGTCATGGCTGCCGCGGTGTTCGCCGCGGCAGCCGGCCTGGCACCGGTTGCCAGCGCCCAGGAACTCGAAGAGATCGTCGTCACCGCGCGACGCGTCGAGGAGAAGCTCAAGGACGTGCCGCTCGCCATCACGGCGTTCGACTCCAGGGCCATCGAGGCGGCCAACATCACCAGCCTCGGTGACGTGGCGGCACTCACGCCTGGCCTCTCGTTCTTCAACGCCTTCGGCGAGAACCTGCCGGTGCCGGTCATCCGCGGCATCGTTCCGCAGGACATCTTCGGCGACAACGCGGCGGCGATCTTCATCGACGGCGTGTACGTTTCCGGTCGCGAGGGCCTGAACTTCAGCCAGCTCGACGTGGATCAGATCACGGTTCTCAAGGGGCCGCAGAGCGCCATGTACGGGCGCAATGCCTTCAGCGGCGCCATCAACTACATCACCAAGCCACCGAGCGACGTGTTCGAGTCACGCGCCGAAGTCGAGGGCGGCACCCGCGGCCGGCAGAAGATGCTCGGCGTGGTCAGCGGCCCGGTGCTCGGCGACACCGTCACGGGGCGCTTCTCGGCCCTCTACGACGAGTGGGACGGCTCCTACGACAACTCGCTCGCGCCGGAGAACGACATCGGCGGCCACCGCTACCGCAGCCTGCAGGGCAAGCTGCGCTGGCGGCCGAGCGAGGCGCTCGACGTGAACCTGGGCGTGTACCTCTCCAACGACGAGATCGACGAGTCGGCGGTCGGCGGCCTGCCCGCCAACTGCGAGGACCGCCTCGAGCTGACCGCCGAAGCCGCGACGAACCAGCCCTTCACGCGGATGCAGAACTATTGCGGCCGGGTTCCGGACCTCGAGCGCCTGCCCGACATGCTCGATGCGAATGCGTACCCGGGCATCGTGCCGATCCCCGACTCCGTGACGCACGACCGGATGCCGAAGATCCCCGAGGCGCTCGGCGAGGACCGCGACCTGCTGCGCACCAACCTGAACATCATCTGGGATCTCGACTTCGGCACCTTCAGCTTCCTCACCGGCTATTCGGACCTGGAGCAGAACTCGGCCTCCGATTTCGGCCGCAGCGTCGGCAACGGCATGCCGCTGATCTACTGCCCAACCGCTACCACCGCAGGCGGCCTGCCAACCTGCATGCCGCCATACGACTGGGCGCGCGTGCCGATGGGCTTCGTCAACCAGGAAAACGGCAGCACCGTCGAGGAAGTGAGCCAGGAGATCCGTTTCACCAGCCCGCGGGACCAGCGCCTGCGCTACATGACCGGTTTCTACTACTACGACGTCGAGCTCGAAGCGTTCTCCGGCGCCCCGATCGCCACCATGCCGCCACCTCCCGGTTACCCCAACGTGGGCATCGGGCCGGCCGCCTACCCGACGTCGCTCGCCATCGGCTCGTACATCTTCGGCCCGTCCCTGACACCCGACGGCGGCATGGACCCGCTCGACCGGCCGATCCTGAAGGACAAGACAGAAGCCTGGTCCGTGTTCGGCGCCGTCGATTACGACCTCACCGATGCCCTGGAAGCGCACGCGGAACTGCGCTACTCCCACGAGCGGCTGGAGAACGCCGACTACACCTACACCCGCTGCGCCCGGGACTTCGATGGCGACGGCGACATCGACGAGGATGACTCCAGCACCTTCCCGTACAACGACCCGCCGGTCGACGACTGCGGGGACGACTACTACGACCTGCGTGCCGTGGCCCCGTCCGTCATCGACAGCGGCTCGGAGCGGTTCCCGACCCTCACCGGCCGCGTGGGCCTGAAGTACAAGTTCGAGAGCGGCTGGATGCTCTTCGGCTCGGTCGCGCGCGGCGAGAAGCCGGGCGGGCTGCAGATCCTGAGCCCCAACGTCGTGACCGATACGGGCGTGGTGTCCGAACTGCTGGTCAACCCCTTCGATCCGGAGAAGCTCACCACCTACGAGATCGGCCTCAAGGGCTACACCAGCGACCGGCGCCTCAGCGTCGACATGACGATGTTCTACAGCGACTGGAGCGACATCGTCCTGCGCCAGTTGATCGAGACCTCGCCGGTATCCGGCCGGCAGTTCGAGCAGCCGACGGGCCTGAACGTCAACGCGGGCGATGCGCGCGTATGGGGCTGGGAAATGCAGGCGGATCTCGCTTTCACGGACGAGCTGACCGGCCGGTTCACGGTCGGCTACACGGACTCGCAGCTCAAGGATGCGCGCATGGATACCTTTGCGCTCTTCCCGAGCTTCTACACCGACGACCCGACCTGCGCCCCCGCGGCGATCCAGGCGCTCCCGGATCCGGATCCGGGCACGGGCGACAACGAGGCGCAGATCGAGAAGTCGGGCCAGTGCCGCACGATATCCGGCGACGTGTCGGGCAACACCCAGATGCGCCAGCCGGAGTGGACCTCCAGCGCCTCGCTCACCTACCGCCGCCAGCTCGCCGGGGATTGGGACTGGTTCACCCGCGCCGATGCCAGCTACACCGGCAAGATCTACACCGGCAACGACAACCAGTCCTGGCTGCCGGCACGCACGACGGTGAACCTGCGCCTCGGCTTCGACAGCCCGCGCTACTCCGTCGAGTTCTGGGTCCGCAACCTGCTCGAGGACGACAACCCGATCGCCGCGTTCCGGGACATCTACTGGGCCAACGACGACGACATACAGGGCCTGCAAAATCCGGCGCTCATCCAGGACATCTCGAACTTCGACGACTTCCCGCCGCTGCGCATGTCGGTGAGCTACCCGAGCCTGCGCACCTTCGGCGTCATCGCCAAGATGCGCTTCGGCGCCGC
>JADZBS010000006.1 GCA_020851975.1 Gammaproteobacteria bacterium
ACGGGCACCTCGAGGATGCGCCCGGTGGTCTTCACCGTGTCGCCCTCGGAGATGTGCTTGTAGTCGCCGAGCACCACGGCGCCGACGGAGTCCTGCTCCAGGTTCAGCGCGAGGCCGAAGGTATTCTTCGGGAACTCGAGCATCTCGCCGTACCTGGCGTCGGTCAGGCCGTGGATGCGGCAGATGCCGTCGGTCACGGCGATGACGGTGCCGACGTCGCGCGCCTCCGCGGCGCTCTCGAAGTTCTTGATGCGCTGCTTGAGCAGCTCGCTGATTTCTGAGGCCTTCAGTGCCATGTGTCGTTCCTCTGCCTGATTCGTGTTCCGCGTCCGCCTAGACGCGCAGGGCCGTCGAGAGCTTGTCGAGTCCGGTGCGCACCGAGCCGTCGATCACCCGGTCACCCACCCGCAGACGTGCGCCGCCGATCAGCTGCGGATCGATCTCCACGGTGAGCCGGATCTGGCGGCCGAAGCGCTGCTTCAGCGACCCTTCTATGCGTGCCTGTTGCTCGGGGCTCACCGGCGCGGCCGTGACGAGCGTGACCTCGAGCGTGTTCTCCGCCTCGGCCTTCAGGACCTCGAAGCGCGCGGCGATGTCACCGAGTGCGCCGAGGCGCTGCTTCTCGACCAGGAGTCGCAGGAAATTGCCGCCGGGCGCCGCCGGACCGGCGAAGAGCGGCGAGCCGCCGAGCTGCTCGCGGCAGACCTCGGCGACGGCCGTCGCCAGCCGACCGAGATCGGCGCCGGGCGCCGACAGCAGGCGCCCGACCTCTGGCTCGGACACCAGTGCCGCGGCGAGCTGCAGGAAATCCGACCAGGCAGCGAGCGTGCCGCCCTCGCGGGCCAGCTCGAAGACCGCCTGGGCGTAGGGTCGCGCTACCGTGCCATGCTCGGCCATCGCCATCCGCCCCTAGATCTGCGCGGCCAGCCGGTCGAGCAGGTCCTGGTGGGTCCGGGCATCGATCTCCCGGGCCAGGATCTTCTCGGCACCGGCCACGGCGATCGCCGCGACCTGGCCGCGCAACTCGTCGCGCGCCCGGTTGACCTGCTGGTCCACCTCGGCACGAGCCGTCTGGATGATGCGGTCGCGCTCCTGCCCGGCACTCTCCCGCGCTTCCTCGACGATGCCGCCGGCGCGCGTCTGCGCCTGGTCGAGGATCTGGCGCGCCTGGACGCGGGCCTCCTCCACCATCGTCTGGATGCGCACCTGCGCTTCCTCGAGCGAGCGGGCGCCCTTGTCGGCCGCCGCCAGCCCGTCGGCGATCTTCGTCTGGCGCTCCTCGATCACGGCGAGCAGCGGCGGCCAGACGAACCTGACCGTGAACCAGATGAAGGCCGCGAAGGCAATGGCCTGGGCGAACAGCGAGAAATTGATGTTCATGTCTGCCCCCTGCGGAACGGTGCCGCGATGGCGCCATCCCGCGGATCGGTTGCCGGTGCGGTCAGCCTGCTGCGGTGACGACGGCCAGCAACGGATTGCCGAAGGCGAACAGCATCGCGAGGCCAACGCCGATGATGAACGAGGCGTCGATCAGGCCGAGCAGCAGGAACACCTTCGCCTGCAGCATGTTGGCGAGTTCCGGCTGGCGGGCCGCACCTTCGAGGAAGCGGCTGCACATGATGCCCACACCGATGCAGGCGCCGGCGGCGCCGAGGCCGATGATGAGGCCGATGCCGATCCCGGTGTAGGCCTGGATCATGGCGAGGTACTGGATCTTGTCCATCGTCGTTACCTTTCTTGGGAGAGTCGCAGTGTCAGTCGTGGAGGAGACGGGTTTCAGTGGCTTTCGTGGGCCATCGCGATGTAGACGATCGTGAGCATCATGAAGATGTAGGCCTGCAGGACCACGATCAGGATGTGGAAGATCGCCCAGCCGAGGCCGAGCACGGCGGCAAATGCCGTGCCGACGAGACCCGTGGCGGCCCACAGCCAGAGCAGCAGGAAGATGATCTCGCCGGCGTACATGTTGCCGAACAACCGCAGCGAGTGGGACAGCGGCTTGGAGACGAGCTCGATCAGGTTGAAGAGGAAGTTCGGGATCCAGAGCGCCGGATGCCCGCCGAAAGGCGCGCAGAACAGCTCGTGGATCCAGCCGCCGAGGCCCTTCACCCTGATGGAGAAGAAGATCATCAGCACCCACACCGACAGGGCGAGCGCGAAGGTGGTGTTGACGTCGGCGGTCGGCACCAGGCGGAACTCCTCGAAACCCACCGCCTGCAGCCCCTTGGCCATGATGTCCACGGGCAGGAAGTCCATGGCATTCATGAGCAGCACCCAGACGAACACCGTCAGGGCCACCGGCGCGACGAATTTCCTGCGCTCGCCGTGGAAGATGCCGGCGACCTGCTCGTCGACGAAATCGACCAGCACCTCGACGAAGGCCTGGCGCCTGGTCGGCACACCGGCCGTGGCGCCACGCACCACCCAGGCGATGAAACCCAGCGAGACCACGCCGAGGATCACGGCGGTGAGCAGCGAGTCCACGTGCAGCACCCAGAACGGACCCTGGCCCACCGGCTCGGCGAGGAAGGAGAGGTGGTGCTGGATGTAGGACGTCGGGGTGAGTGTGTGTTCAGCAGACATCTGCTCAATTACCAGTTTGTCTCGGCCTCTCCAGCAGCGGACGCCTTGCTCAGCCGTCCTCGCGCACGAACGCCGCCGCCGAGAACAACACGGTGGCGACGAAGAACGTCCCGAAAAACGCGATCACGACCACGTTCTCGTAGGTCGCCATCACCAGCCAGAGCAGCAGCACGATGAGGAGGATCTTGATCCCCTCGGCCCGCAGCGCGCCGATCACGACGCTCCCGGCACCGTCCGCACGGCCGAGCGAGGCCACTGCGGCAAAACCGACTCCCGCCACGAAACTGACCAGCCCGCCCAGCGCCGCCGACAGCGCACCGTGCGGCCCGGCCACATAGCCGGCCGCAGCGGCCAGCAGCGCGGTGGCGACCAGCTGCCAGCGCAGAACCGTGCGGATCGCCCTGCTCTCAAGGCCGATCACCAGGTGCCCCTCGCGGCTGGCTGACCCGAATGCCACGTGACGCCTTCATCGGGACGGGTTCGTGGGCGGCATCGGCGAGCGCGCGCCTCAAAGCCGCGAAATTCTAGAGACAGCGCCTGCCGGTTTCAAGCGAAAACCGGTCGATGGCGGTCAGCGGATGTGCTCGAGGATGCCTTCGAGTTCGTCGAGGCTGTTGTAGCTCACCACGAGCTTGCCCCGGCCGCGGGCCGTGTGCTGGATCGCCACCCGGGCACCGAGCCGCTCCGCCAGCTCGTTCTCGAGGCGCTGGACGTCGGGGTCGGCCGGGGTGGAGCGGGGCGCCTGGCCGCGCTGGCCACCCTCGGCCACCCGGCGCACCAGGGCCTCGGTCTCGCGCACCGACAGGCCCTTCTTCGCGACCAGGGCCGCCACCTCCCCCTGCATGCGCGGGTCGGTGAGGCCGAGCAGGGCCCGGGCATGGCCCATTTCCAGGGCCCCGGAGCGCAGCAGGCTTCGCGCCTGCTCCCCGAGTTCGAGCAGCCGCAGGAGGTTGCTCACCGCGGCGCGCGAGCGGCCGATGGCATCGGCGGCGTCCTGGTGCGTCAGCTGGAACTCGCTCACCAGGCGCTGCACGGCCTGGGCTTCTTCCAGCGGATTGAGGTTCTCGCGCTGGATGTTCTCGATCAGCGCCTGGGCGATGACCGCCGAGTCCGGGATCTGGCGCACCACCGCCGGAATGGCCGTCAGGCCGGCGAGCTGGGCGGCCCGCCAGCGTCGCTCGCCGGCGATGATCTCGTAGCGGGTCTCCCCGGCCGGGGTCGTGCCGGGCAGCGGGCGCACGACGATGGGCTGGACCAGCCCCTGCGCCTTGATGGAGCGGGCCAGATCCTCGAGCGAGTCCTGGTGCAGGTCCTGGCGGGGCTGGTACTGGCCGCGCTGCAGGAGTTCGACCGGGATCTGGCGCAGGCCCTCGCGGGCTTCGGTCTGCACCGGGCGCACCGGCGGGGCCGCATCGCCCAGCAAGGCATCGAGACCGCGTCCGAGTCCGGTTCGCTTGGCGCTCATGTCCGTGACAACCGTCAGGTGAGAGGGGGACAGTTTACTCAACTGCCCGCGACGCGCGGCCGCCCCGCGATCCCGGACCGGCCCGGACCGATCGGCGCCGACCTCAGTTCGCCACCTCGGCCCCATCGCGCCGGACGATCTCCCCGGCGAGCTGGACGTAAGCCTGGGCACCACGCGAGGCCGGGTCGTGCAGGATGGCCGAGAGGCCAAAGCTCGGCGCCTCGGCCAGGCGCACGTTGCGCGGGATGATCGCTTCGTAAACCTTGTCCGGAAAGTGCTTGAGGAGCTGGTTCGACACCTCGGCGGCGAGCCGGTTGCGCGGGTCGTACATGGTGCGCAGCAGGCCTTCGATGCGCAGCGCATGGTTGACGGTGTTGCGCACCTGCTTGATGGTTTCGAGCAGCGAGGACAGGCCCTCGAGCGCGTAGTACTCGCACTGGATCGGGATCAGCACGCCGTCGGCGGCAGTGAGCGCGTTCAGGGTGAGCATGTTGATCGACGGCGGACAGTCGATCAGCACATAGTCGTAGAGACCGCGCACCGGCTCGAGCGCCTTTTTCAGGCGCATCTCGCGGCCGATCTCCTGCAGCAGCCGCACCTCGGCCGCCGTCAGGTCGCCGTTGGCCGGCAGCAGGTCGAACTGCCCCTCCTGCACGCGGAGGATCGAATCCTGCGCCGCCGATTCCCCGAGCAGCACCTCGCAGCTCGTCGCCTCGAGCTGCTGCTTGTCCACGCCGCAGCCGGTGGTGGCATTGCCCTGGGGATCGAGGTCGACGAGCAGGACGCGCCGGTCGACCCCGGCCAGTGCCGCGGCCAGGTTCACCGCCGTGGTGGTCTTGCCGACGCCGCCTTTCTGGTTGGTGATGGCAACGATGCGACCCATGGCAGCCTCAGCGCTCCAGCACGACGATGTGGCGCTCGGCGTCGAGCCCGGCGACGGTCACGCGCTCGAGCGCGGTGACGCGCCAGGGCGCCGACACCCCGGCCAGTTCGGCCTGCGGCCGCCGCCCTTTCATGGCGACCAGCCGGCCGCCGGGGGCGGCAAGAGGCCCGCAGGCGTCGACGAACTCCGCGAGGCTGCCAAGAGCGCGACAGACCACGGTGTCGAAACCGGCCGGCGGGTGCCACCGTTCGAGTCGCGCCTGCACGGCCGTGACGTTCCCGAGCCGCAGCTCGGTGATCACCTGCTGCAGGAACCGCACCTTCTTGCCGATCGAGTCGACCAGCGTGAAGTGGCGCGACGGCTCGGCGATCGCCAGCGGGATGCCCGGCAGACCGGCGCCCGTGCCGGCGTCGAGGACGGTATGGCCGGCGAGGAACGGTTGCACCGTCAGCGAGTCGTGGACGTGGCGCACGATCATGTCGTCCAGGGCGGTGATGCTCGTCAGGTTATAGGCCCGGTTCCACTGCTGCAGCAGTGCCAGATAGCGCAGGTACGCCCCGCCGGGCGCGGACTCCGGGCCGTCGGCAGGGACGTCCTGACTGGCGCGATCGGCGCAAGCCATGGGCACTCGCTGAATCCTGGAACGCGCCGCCGTCAGAGCCGCACGAGCGTGCGGCCGGTGACGTCGCCGGCGATGTAGGCCTCGAAGCAGCCCGGCAGCTCATCGAGGCTCACCTCGCGGGTAACGATGCGGTCGAGGTGCGCCGGCCGCAGGTCGCCGCCGAGCCGCTGCCAGACTGCCAGGCGCAGCGCCCGCGGCACGTCGGGGGAGCTGATGCCGAGCAGGCTGACGCCACGCAGGATGAACGGCATCACGGTCGTGCTCAGCCCGGCGCTGCCGGCCATCCCGACGCTGGCGATAGTGCCCCAGGGCGCCACGGTTCGCGTCAGCCAGGCGAGCAGTTCCCCGCCGACGTTGTCGACCGCTCCGCCCCAGCGCACGCGCTCGAGCGGCTTGTCGCCGGGTGCCATCGCCGGGATGGGCTCCACCGCGCTGGCACCGAGGCCCCGCAGGTAGGCTTCGGCGCCCGCCTTGCGGGTGAGCGCGGTGACCTGGTAACCGCGGCGGCTGAAGATGTCGATCGCCACGCTGCCCACGCCCCCGGTGGCACCGGTGACCGCGATGGGACCCAGTTCCGGCCGCTGGTCGTTCTGCTCCATGCGGTGCAGGGCGAGCGCGGCGGTGAAGCCCGCGGTACCGATGGCCATGGCCGTGCGCAGGTCGAGACCGGCCGGCAGCGGCGTGACGCTGTCGCCCGGCACGCGGGCGAACCCGGCGAAGCCGCCGTCACGCACTTCGCTCAGGCCGGCGCCGATGACCACCACCGCATCACCGGCGCGGAAACGCGGGTCGCTCGAGGTCTCCACGGTACCGGCGATGTCGATGCCCGCCACCAGCGGGTAGCGGCGCAGGATCCGGCCCTTGCCGGTGGCGGCCAGCGCGTCCTTGTAGTTGATGCCTGACCAGGCGCCGCGGATGACCACATCACCCGGGCTGAGGTCGTCGAGAGTGAGCCGCTCGAGCCTCGGGACGATGCGCTCGCCCTCGAGGTGGACGCGGAAGGCCTTGAAGTCGTTCATGCCGGTGAGCATACCGCGTCGCAGCCCCGCAGGGCGCGGGGCGCGCTGCCCGGCGCGCGGCGGCGGAGCCGCCTCAGTGCTTCGGATGGGTGGTGAACAGTCCCGGCTGGGCGGAGAAGTAGGCGGCGAGCTGCCTGACGTCTTCGTCGGTGAGCGCCGCCACCTGGCCCTGCATGACCGGGTCCTGGCGCGCCTTGTCCCGGTATCGGGCCAGGGCCTGCTCGAGATAATCCCGGTGCTGGCCGGCGAGGTTCGGCCACATCGCGGCGCTGCTGATGCCCGCCTCGCCATGGCAGGCCACGCACACGGCGGCCTTCTCCTTGCCGGGACCGCCCGCCGCGGCGTCGCCCGTCCGCGGCTCGCCCTGGCTCGCGAAGAACGCCGCGACATCCTGCATGTCCTGATCCGAGAGCGAGGCCGCCTGGGCCCGCATGGTCGGGTGGGGACGCGTGCCGGCGCGGTACGCCTGCAGCGCGATGACGATGTAGTCGGCCTTCTGCCCGCCGAGTTTCGGCACGCGGTAGGACGGGTAACCGTTGCGGTAGCCGTCGATGCCGTGACAGCCCATGCAGGTGGTGGCGAGCGCAGCGCCGTTGGCCGGGTCGCCGGCGGCCTGGGCACTGGCGGTGATGCCGGCGAACACCAGCACGATGGCGGTCGACAGGTGACGGACCATGCGGTAGACCCTCGGATTCATGCGTCGGGCGCTCCCCCGTGGACCGCCTTGCAGCGCCGGTATGTTAGTGTGGCCGTCCCGCGATTGCCAGCCGCCGGCGGGCTGCCCTGCATCGCCATGGGCCGCAGTGCCGTCGCACCGTCCCGCCCGAGGAGATCCGCCATGCCGCGCCGCCACCTGCCGCTGTTCGTCGTCGCCCTGCTCGCCAGCGCCGCGGCCGCGGGCCAGTCCACACCCGCGGCGGCACCGGCCCTGCCGCGGTCGGTCACCGTGACCGGGACCGGGACGGTCACGGGCGAACCCGACGAGGCGCACGTGCAGCTCACGGTGCAGAAGTCCAACCCCGCCATGGACAAGGCCCGTGCGGAGGCCGTGGCCGTGGTGGAACGGTTCCTCGCCCTGACGAAGCGGCTCGGCATCGACGCGAAGAAGGTGCGCACCACCAGCGCGGTCGTGAACCCTGAGTACCGCTGGGACCAGCCGACCGGGCGGCAGGTCCTGATCGGCTACAGCGTGCAGCGCCAGCTCGAGGTCGAACTGACCAACCTCGACCAGCTCGGCGCCCTGATCGAGGGCGCCGTGGACGCCGGCGTCACCCACGTCTCCCCGCCACAGCTCGACAGCTCGAAGCGCCGCGAACTCAACCGCCAGGCACTCGCTGCCGCCGCCAGGGATGCCGAGGCCAACGCCCGCGCCATCGCCGGGACGCTCGGCATGAAGCTCGGGGCGCTGCGCGATCTGTCAGCGGGCGACGCCAGCCCGCCGCCGCCCATGCCGATGCCGATGATGCGAGCGACGGCGATGGCGGCCGAAGTCGGCGATACCGGCGCTGCCACCTACCAGCGCGGCAGCCTCGATTTCGAGGCCCGCGTGACTGCCACGTTCGACCTGCTCGCGCCCTGACCCCGGCTTCAGATCTCGGCAGCGCGCAGGCAGGCCACCTGGCTCGCGCCGTGCGCGGCCAGCGGCGGCACCTCGGTGGCGCAGCGCGCCACCGCCCAGCGGCAGCGGGTACGAAACACGCAGCCCGAGGGCGGTGACAGCGGCGACGGCGGCTCGCCAGGCAGCCCGATCCTCTCGCGGGCGCGTTCCACCACCGGGTCGGGAATCGGCGCGGCGGCGAGCAGCGCCCGCGTGTAGGGATGGCGCGGCGTGGCGAACAAGGTCTCGGCCGGGGCCATCTCCATGATCCGCCCGAGGTACATCACCATGACGCGCTGGCTCACCTGGCGGATCACCGCCAGGTCATGGCCGATGAACACCAGCGAGAGGTCGAGCAGCCGGCGCAGCTCGAGCAGCAGGCGCAGGATCTGCGCGCGCACCGACACGTCGAGCGCGCTCACCGCCTCGTCGCAGACCACCAGGCGCGGGCGCGTGATCAGCGCCCGGGCGATGGCGATGCGCTGGCATTGCCCGCCGGAGAACTGGTGCGGGTAACGGTTCATGTGGGACGGGTCGAGACCGACGCGGGTCAGCATCTCGGCGACCTTGTTGGTGCACACGCCGTCGTCCAGCGTGGGTTCGAAGGTCTCGAGCGGCTCGGCGACGATGTCGCGCACGGTCATGCGCGGGTCGAGGGAGGCGAGCGGATCCTGGAACACGATCTGCAGGTCGCGCCGCAACGGGTCGAGTTCGGCGCTGTCGAGGGCGGTGAGGTCGCGGCCCAGATAGCCGACGCGCCCGCCGGCGACCGGCACCAGCCGCAGCAGCGCGCGCCCGAGGGTCGACTTGCCGCAGCCGGATTCCCCCACCACGCCGAGGATCTCGCCTGGCGCGAGCCCGAAGCTCACGCCGGCAACGGCCTGCAGCCGGCGCGGCCGCCCGAGCGGCCGGGTCGCCGCCACCGCGAACTCCACCCGCAGCCCCTCGGCCTCGAGGAGCGGTGCACCGGCGACCTCCCGCGGCGGGGGCACCAGCGCCGCGGGACGATCCAGCCGCGGCACCGCGGCCAGCAACGAGCGCGTGTAGGCATCGCGCGGCGCGGCGAAGATCTCCGCAGCCGGGCCGGTCTCCCGGCACTGGCCCTGCTGCATGACGAGGAGCCGGTCGGCCATGCCGGCGACCACGGAGAGGTCGTGCGTGATGAGGATGACGGCGGTGCCGAAGCGCTCGCGCAGGTCCCTCATCAGCGCGAGGATCTGCGCCTGCACCGTGACGTCGAGCGCCGTGGTCGGCTCGTCGGCCACCAGCAGCGCCGGACGACAGAGCAGCGCGGTGGCGATCATGACGCGCTGGCGCATGCCGCCGGACAGCTCGTGCGGAAACTGGTCGAGGCGACGCCCGGCCTCCGGAATGCCGACCGCTTCGAGCATCTCCGCGCAGGCGCGCCGTGCCGGAGCACCGGCCAGCGCGCGATGCGCCGCCAGCACCAGGCCCATTTGCCGTCCCACCGTGAGGTAGGGGTTGAGCGAGGTCATGGGGTCCTGGAACACCATGGCGATGCGCGCACCGCGCACGCGGTCGAGCGCGGTCTCGCCGAGCGCGAGCAGGTCGGCGCCCTCGAACATCGCCCGGCCGCTCGCCCGCCCGTTGGCGGCGAGCAGGCCGAGCAGGGCCAGCATGGCCTGGCTCTTGCCGGAACCGGATTCCCCGACGATGCCGAGCGTCTCGCCGGGCTGCAGGGCGAAGCCGAGGTCGCGCACGGCGTGCAGCGGGCCGGCCGGCGTGGCGAACTCGACGTTCAGATCCGCGACGTCGAGCAGTGGTGCGCTCACCGGTGGCTCCGGTCGCGCGGGTCGAGCGCATCGCGCAGCCCGTCGCCGAGGAAGTTGCAGCAGAACAGCGTCACGGCCAGGAACGCCGAGGGGAACACGATCATCCACCACGAGGTCTCGAGCTCCTGGGCGCCCTCGTTGACCAGCGCGCCCCAGGAGGTCATCGGCTCCTGCACGCCGAGGCCGAGGAAACTCAGGAAGGATTCCACCAGGATCACGTGCGGAATGGTCAGCGTCACGTAGACCACCACCACGCCGAGCAGGTTCGGCACGATGTGCCGGCGGATGATGCGTGCGGCCGGCACCCCGCCCGCGCGCGCCGCCTCGACGAACTCGCGGTTCCTGAGCGAGAGCGTCTGGCCGCGGACTATGCGCGCCATGTCGAGCCAGTTGATGGCGCCGATGGCGACGAAGATCAGCACGAGGTTCCTGCCGAACAGGACCATCAGCAGGATCACCAGGAACATGAAGGGCAGCGCGTAGAGGATGTCGACGATGCGCATCATCACCTGGTCGATGCGCCCGCCGGCATAACCGGCCACCGCCCCGTAGGTGACGCCGATCAGCAGACTCACGGCGGTGGCGACCAGCGCCACCAGCAGCGACACGCGCCCGCCCCAGAGCGTGCGCACCAGCAGGTCGCGACCGAGCGCATCGGTGCCGAGCAGGTGACCGGTCCCGAGCGACGGCCCGGTGGCGATGTGGTCCCAGTCGGTCTGCTCGTAGCCGAAGGGCAGCACCTCCGGCAGCACGACCACCGAGAGCGTGATCAGGGCGAGGACCAGCGCGGCGACCGTGGCAGCCCGGTTCTGGCGCAGTGCCGCGCCAGCGTCCTGCCAGAGGCTGCGGGGGGCCTCGTCCTGCCGCACGAGACTCATGCGTCGTGCCGGATGCGGGGGTCGAGGACGCCGTAGATCAGGTCGACCAGGAGGTTGAAGACCAGGATCAGCGTGCCGTAGAACACCACCACCCCCATCACCAGCGTGTAGTCGCGATTGAGCGCGCCGGTGACGAAGAACCGGCCGATGCCGGGCAGGCCGAAGATCTGCTCGATCACCACCGACCCGGTGATGACGGCCGCAGTCGCCGGCCCGAGGTAGGAGACGACCGGGAGCAGCGCCGGGCGCAGGGCGTGATGCAGGATGATCGTGCGCAGGGGCAGGCCCTGGGCGCGCGCGGTGCGGATGTAGGCACTGCGCAGCACCTCGATCATGCTGGCGCGCGTGAGACGCGCGAGATAGGCGATCTGCGGCAGCGCCAGCGTCACCACCGGCAGCAGCAGGTGGCGCCAGCCGCCGTCACCGTAGCCGCCCGCGGGCAACCAGCCGAGTCCGACCGCGACCACCAGCACCAGCAGTGGCGCCATCACGAAGTTCGGAATGGAGATGCCGGTCATCGCCGCCGCCATGACCGCGTGGTCGGCTGCCCGGTTCTGGCGCAGCGCCGCGAAGGTGCCGACCGACACGCCGACCAGCACGGCGAGCAGCATCGCGAGCGCTCCCACCCGCAGCGACACCGGGAAGCCGGCGCCGATCAGCTCGGTGACCGTGAAGTCGCGGTACTGGAACGACGGCCCGAAGTCACCGCGTGCAAGCCCCCCGAGGTAGCGCGCAAACTGCATCGGCAACGGCTCGTCGAGGTGGTAGGCCCGCCGCATGTTGGCCTCGATCTCCGGCGGCAACTGACGCTCGCTGTCGAAAGGGCCGCCGGGCGCGGCACGGATCAGGAAGAAGGCGAGCGCCACGAGCACCAGCAGCGTCGGGATGCCGGTGAGCAGGCGCTGCAGGATGAAGCGCAACATGGGCCGCCCGCGGCCCTACGCTGGCTGGTCCGGTCGCGGCCGCACCAGGATCGGCGCGTACACCCCGAGAAACACCGCGAAGGCGGCAATCCACAGCAGCGCGGCGAGGTCGATCATGGGCAGGTAGGCACCGGGCAGGGCGGTGCCGAGGCTGCGGGCGAGAGCGGCGGCGCCGAGCAGCAGGTAGGCGGCCACGATCGGCCGGGACACGGCCAGCGGTCGCCCGGTATGGCCGAGGGCCACGCGGGTCATCATGGCGAGGATCATGCCGGCGATGCCGCCCACCGTCAGCAGGTGCAGCGCCGCGCTGCGCGCCAGCGGCAGGTCGAACGCCGCGGCGCCGAGCAGCAGATAGCCGCCACACAACGCCGCGAAAGCCGCGTGCATCACCCAGAGCAGCGGGTTGGTGCCGGTCTCGGTACCGCGCCAGCCGGCAAGGCGCCACAGGTTGGCACCGCCGGCGAGCAGGCAGGCCACGCCCGCCACGGCGCTGCCCGGTGCCAGGCTGTCGGCCAGCGCCGCGACGAGGAGCAGCCCGATGCCGGCGTAGTCGAGCCAGCGCCAGGGGACCGGGGGACGGTTGTCACCGCGCAGGCGCAGCCAGTTGGCCGTGAACAGCGGAATCACGCGTCCGCCGACGACGACGACGAGCATCGCCAGCAGGTGCACGGAAAGCGTGACGGCGAGCCAGTCGCCGCCGTCGATCAGGCCGGCTGCACCGGCGTGGTAGAGCGCAGTCAGCAGGGCGAGCGCCCAGGTGATGGCGGCGATGCCGTAGTTGCGCCGGCTGCCGCCGAGCACGATCTCGCGCGTGGCGAGCACGGCGAGCAGCACGGGAAAAAGCAGGTCGAGCAACGCGAGCGCCGCGGGCGGCAGGGCGCCCGCGAAGACGCTGGCGAGGCGCCCGGCGAGCCAGGCGGCAGCGAGCCCGGCCAGCGGCGCGCCGCGCAGCGGCGCACGTCCCGTCCACGTCGCCACCGCCGTCAACAGGAATCCGGCGACGACCGCGCCGGCAAAACCGATCACGAGTTCGTGCGCGTGCCAGGTCGGTGTCAGCGCCGCCGGTGCAGCCGGCCAGCGCAGGCCGTGGAAACCGGCGATCCACGCGACGAGCGAGCACACCGCCTGGATCCCGGCGGCGAGAAAGAAAGCGCGAAATGCGTAGCTGAACAGGACGGGGGGCGTGCGGGTTATCATCTCAATGCATCAGGTCGCATCAATTGTCACGTCATGGCATCGGGATCGCCTGCGACCAGGCGAATCGGAAGGTCGCGCGCATTGTCGATGAACCGGGCGGGCAGTGCCAGAGCCGCCGACAGGCCCGGTGTCGCGACGACGCGCCTGCGCGACGACGCGCCTGCGCAACGCCACGATCACGACCCCACCCCATGCTCCTGCCAGGATTTCAGAGGATGATCAGCGAATTCATGACCCACGCCCATCGGGAGTGCGATGCCTTGTTCGCAAGCGCCGAGGCGGCCGGCGGCGGCGGCGATATCGACCGTACCCGTGACCTGCATGCCCGGTTCGAGGCGGCGCTCGCACGCCACCTCGCCATGGAAGAGAGCGTGCTCTTCCCCGACTTCGAGGCCGCCACCGGCATGACGGGCGGGCCGACGGCGGTGATGCGCATGGAGCACGGCCAGATGCGCGGCCTGCTCGCGCAGATGCAGCAGGCGCTCGATGCGGGTGCTCTCGATGACTACCTCGGCGCGGCCGAAACCTTGATGATCCTCATCCAGCAGCACAACATGAAGGAAGAGCACATGCTCTACCCGATGAGCGATCGCGCGCTCGCCGGCCGCGGCGACGACATCATCGGGCGCATGCAGGCGGTGTAGCCCGCCGTGGCCCTGCGCGAGATCCGCCTCGACGTGCGCGGCCTGCCGCCCTGCGAACCGATGGAACGCATCCTCGGGCAGCTCGCCGTGCTGGCACCGGGCGAGCGGCTGGCGGCCCTGCTCAGCCGTGAGCCGGTGCCGCTGTTCGCCCTGCTCGAGGAGCGCGGCTATGCCTGGCGCGTGACCGTGCTCGGACCGGGGCGCTGCGAACTCCTCGTCTGGCGTCGCGACGATGCGGTCGCGGCCGAGCCATGACGGCGGCTCTGTCGCTGGAGCAGGCGCCACCGCTGTCGGTGCCGCTGCGCTTCTTCCTCACGGCACCTGCCTTCGGCATGGCGGCTGCGGCGCTGCTCGCCTGGGCGGGCCCCGCAGCCCTCGGCACCCGCTGGACGCCGGCCGTGCTCGCGCTGACGCATCTCGTCGGGCTCGGCGTGCTGACGATGGTGATGGCAGGGGCGCTCTTCCAGATGCTGCCCGTGCTCGTGGGCGTGCGCATCGCCCGCCCGTTGCTGGTGGGCAGGAGCTGTCACGGCCTGCTGTCGGCCGGGGTGATGGCCCTGGCAGCCGGTTTCCTCGGCGCCGGAAGGCCCGCGTTTCACCTGGCGAGCCTGCTGCTCGGTGGTGGCCTCGGGTTGCTCCTCGCCGTCGTCGGCACCGGACTGGCCCGTGCCCCGCGCATGCACGACAGCGTGCACGGCATGCGCTGGGCGCTGTCCGGACTGGCGGTGGCGGTCACGCTCGGCCTCGTGCTCACGCTCGGTCGCGGTGGGGCGAGCCTGCCGCTCGCCCGGGCCGCACTGACCGACACGCACCTCGCCTGGGCGCTCCTCGGCTGGGTGGCGTTGCTGGTGGCGGTGGTGGCCTGGCAGGTGGTGCCGATGTTCCAGGTCACCGCGGAGTATCCGGCCTGGCTGCGTCGCGGCCTGGCGGCCACCACCTGGGCGCTGCTGCTGTGGCTGTCGGCAGCCACGCTCCTCGACTGGCCGGCAGGGCCGCCCGCTGCCGGTCTCGCCCTGGCATTCGCGATCTTCGCCGCGCAGACGCTGGGTCTGCTCGCCCGCCGGCGCCGCCGGCGTGCCGATGCGAGCCTCGCCTTCTGGCTTCTCGGCATGGTGGCGCTCGCCGCCGCGGCCCTGGCCGCGTTGGCCGGCCTGCTGCTGCCGCTGCCGCCTGCGCTGGCGCTGCTGCCCGCCGTGCTCTTCCTCGCCGGTTTCGCCCTCTCCGTGGTGCAGGGCATGTTGCTCAAGATCGTGCCCTTCCTCGTCTGGCTGCATCTGCAGCAGGAGCTCGGCCGATCTCCCGCGGCGCTCGCGCGCGTGACGCCACCGCACATGCATGCCGTCATGCCCGAGCCACGCGCGCGCCTGCAGTTCCTCGCCCATGCCGCCGCGCTCGGCACGCTGCTCGCCGCGCTGGCTGTCCCGGCCCTGGTGCGCCCGGCGGCGCTGCTCTGGCTGGTGGCCTTCGCGAGCCTCGGCGCGAACCTTCTCGGCGCCGCCCGCCTGTATCGCGCAACCCGACATCGGATCGGGGCCGCGGCCTGAGCGGGACCGCCTCAGGCGCCGATCGCGGTTTTCCCGCGTTGTCTTTGCGCGCCGCGGATGCTAGATTTGAAGGTGAATCGGAAGTATCTCTTTCTGAAGACTTTTTCGACCAGCAGCCGGCACGGCCGGCGACCCGACCCCCGAGGAACCTCCATGTCCCAGTCCTTTGCCGCGACCATCGATGTGCGCGAGATCGCCCCCTTCCAGCGTCACCCGCTGATCTTCGGCCGTTTCAACGAGCTGAAGGCGGGCGAGGCGCTGCAGCTGGTCAACGACCACGATCCGCGGCCGCTCTACGCCCAGTTCCAGGCCGTCACCGCCGGCCGCTTCACCTGGGACTACCTGGAGTCCGGCCCGGCCGTCTGGCGCGTGCGCATCGGCAAGCTGGCCGGTGCCGAGGCCCCCACCGCCCCGAAGAGCGGCGGTTGCTGCTCGGGCGGCTCCTGCGGCTGAACCGGTCTCAGGCGCGGCCGCGGAAGTGCGGCAGCACTTCGCGGCCGAGCAGATCGAGCGCTTCGTCGAAGTCCGGCCCCAGCGGGTGGCCGAAGGCGACGTGCGTCACCCCGGCTGCGGCCATGGCCTCGATCTGCGGGATGACGTCCTCGGGGCGGCCGGTCACCGAGCAGTAGCGCACGGCGCGGTCGGAGACGGCGCGCGCACCGCGCGCGAAGTCACCAGCCGCGGCAGCCTCGCGGACCTGGCGGATCTCCCCGGCCGGGATGCCGGCGACTTCGGTCATGGGGTGCAGGTAGGGCAGGTAAACGGCCAGCACCCGGCGCGCCGCCTCGCGGGCGCGCTCGCGATCGGCCGACACCGAGCACAGCGGCCCGGCGATGATCTCCACGGCTGCCGGATCGCGCCCGGCACGCGCTGCCCCGATCGCCACGTTCTCGCGCACGATGCGCACGTAGTCCGGGTTCCACAGGCCGTCGGACTTCACGCCGCAGGCGATCTCGCCGGCGAGCTGGCACATCTGCGGGCCCCAGGTGCCGATGAAGATCGGCACCTCCGGTCGCAGCGGCTGGAAGCGGAAGAACAGTTCCTCCGTGGCGGTGAAGCAGCGGCCGTGGAACGGCGTGCGGTCCCCGGCGAGCAGGCGGCGGATGAGGGCGATGGCTTCGCGCACCATCGCCACGGGGCGCTCCTGGCGCTCGATGCCGAGCAGCTCCCAGAACGCACCGCGCGCGATGCCGCAGACCGCGCGACCACCGGTGAGCTCGTCGAGCTCGGCCAGGTTGCCAGCGTGGTAACAGGGATGGACGATCTGCGGGGTGATGATGCCGGGACCGACCAGGATGCGTTCGGTGTGCTCGCCGATCAGCGTGAGGATCGGCCAGGTCGGCTTGAACATCAGGTCGTCGTAGACGTGGATCTCGTCGAAGCCGTAGCGCTCGATCTTCTGCGCCTTGGCGATGTAGTCGCGGATCGGGTAGCTGCCCTGCAGCCCGATGCTGAATTTCAGGGCCATGGTGGTTGCCTCCCCTCGTCCGGTTGTTGTCGGATCCCTACCCTACACCCGTGGCCTGCCGCCCGCTGCAGGCAGGGGCCGGTCGCTGTCTCGCCGCGCGGTCTGGGGTATGCTCTGGCGCCGGCACGAGGGGCCCAGCCGCCCGTCCTGCCGCCGATGAACGACCCGATGAGACGCGAAGACGCGCGGAGCGCAGCCGAATGACGACCAAGTTCCTCCTGGCGGAAGCCGACCTGCCGACCCACTGGTACAACGTGGTGGCCGACCTGCCGAACCCGCCGCCGCCGCCGATGGGACCGGACGGCAAGCCTGTCGGCCTCGACGCGCTTGCCGCGATCTTTCCGCCGGGCCTGATCGAACAGGAAGTCAGCGCCGAGCGCTGGATCGCCATCCCGGAGGAGGTGCGCGAGATCCTGCGGCTGTGGCGCCCGACGCCGCTGCACCGCGCGCATCGGCTGGAAGCGGCGCTCGGCACCCCGGCGCACATCTATTACAAGAACGAGTCGGTGAGCCCCGCCGGGTCGCACAAGCCGAACACCTCCATTCCGCAGGCGTACTACAACAGGATCGTCGGCGTGAAGCGCCTCGCCACGGAGACCGGGGCCGGGCAGTGGGGCTGTTCGCTCGCGCTCGCCGGGCGGCTGCTCGGGCTGGAAGTGCGCGTCTACATGGTGAAGGTGAGCTACCAGCAGAAGCCCTACCGGCGCTCGATGATGCAGACCTGGGGCGCGGAAGTCTTCGCCAGCCCCACCACGCTCACCAACGCCGGCCGGCAGATCCTCGAGAAGCACCCGGACACGCCGGGTTCCCTCGGCATCGCGATCTCCGAGGCGGTGGAGGAGGCTGCCGGTCGCGCCGACACCAACTACGCACTCGGCTCGGTGCTGAACCACGTGATGCTGCACCAGACGGTGATCGGCCTGGAGACCCGCAAGCAGATGGAACTCGCCGGCGACTATCCCGACATGGTGTTCGCCTCCTGCGGCGGCGGCTCGAATTTCGCCGGCATCGCTTTCCCGTTCTTCGCCGACAAGGCGGCCGGGAGCAACGTGCGCCTCGTGGCCGTCGAGCCGACTTCCTGCCCCACGCTGACCAAGGGCGTGTATGCCTACGACTACGGCGATGCGACCGGCCTGACGCCGCTGCTCAAGATGCACACGCTCGGCCACGACTTCGTGCCGCCCGGCATCCATGCCGGCGGCCTGCGCTACCACGGGGCTTCACCGCTCGTGAGTCAGCTGGTGCACGAGGGCCTGGTCGAGGCCATGGCGATCCCGCAGCTCGAGACCTTCGAGGCGGGAGTCCTGTTCTCGCGCACGGAGGGCATCGTCCCGGCACCGGAGTCCACGCATGCCATCGCCGCGACACTGCGCGCCGCGCGCGAGTGCACGCGCACCGGCGAGGCGAAGACGCTGCTCTTCAACCTCTCCGGCCACGGTCACTTCGACATGAGTTCGTACGACCGCTACTTCGCCGGCGAGCTGCAGGACTACGAGTACCCGACCGAGGCGATCCGCGAATCGCTGAGCCACCTGCCGAAGATCGCCTGAGCCGCAGGCGGTCATCCGGCCCGGGTCGTCGTCCGGCGATGCGGCGCCGGCGTCAGCCCACGGCTTTCTCGCTGCCTTCCGGCTTGCCCTTGCGCCCCAGCGACCGGTCGCGGTACTCGCTCGGCGAGACGCCGACCCAGCTGCGGAAGGCGCGCGAGAAGCTGCTGATGTCGGCGAAGCCGAGGAGATAGGTCACCTCGCTCACCGAGTGCAGCCCCTGGCGGATGTACTGCACGGCCAGCTCCTGGCGCGTCTCGTTGAGCAGGCTGCGATAGCTGGTGTTGCGCGCGGCGAGCTTGCTCTGCAGCGAGCGCTCGCTCATGTTGAGCTGCGCGGCCACCTTCTCCTTGTCGCACTCGCCCGAGGGCAGCAGTTCGACGAACAGCGCACGCACCCGCGCGATGACGTCGTCGCGATCCATGCGGGCGAGCAGCGCCATGACCACCTGGTCGTTCTGGCGCGCCAGCTCCGCATTGCCCGCCGGCAACTCGGTCTCCATGTCGCCGGGATCGAACACCAGGCGGTTGTCGTCGCTGCCGAAGCGGACCTCGGTGCGAAAGAAACGTTCGAACTGCTGCACCTTCTGGCGCGGCCGCGGCCGGCGCAGGCCGACAGCCCGCGGGGCAAAGTCAGGCTGGCAGATCTCGCGCAGGAAACGCACCAGCATCGCCATCCAGGCGTCCTGCGGGATGTATTGCCCGCCATCGATGGTCGGCACCATCACCAGCCGGTATTCGCTGGCGGTACGCTCCATCTGGCACTCGGCGTTGGTCGTGACCAGGCGGAAGTAGCGCACCACGCGGCGACAGAAGGAATCGAGCGTGCTGCTCGCCAGCAACGAGAAACCGAGCGCATGCAGCGACGTCGGGTGCACGTACTCGGCGATCGACAGGCCGAAGGCGGCATCGCCCGTGGCCGACTCGGCCAGCTCGTAGACCCTGGACATGGCGGCTGCCGGGAAGCGGGCGATCGGGTTGCGGGCGGCGCCGAGGTCGATCCCGGCCGTGGCGAAGATCGCCTTGCTGTCCAGGCCACGGGCATCAAGCGCCTGCGCCACGGCATTGAGCCAGCCGGCGATGATGTGCGGGTCGCGGGAATCCGTGTGCAGCACTGCGTGGCTTGTTTCGTGTCCCTGGTCAATAATTGGATCGCCGCCGGGGAAAAAGCAAGCATGACCCAGGATCGCCGCCAGTTTCTCGCTCGTGCCGGCAGCCTGCTGTACACGGTGGCGGGCGCCAGTGCCTGGCTCACCCCGGCCGAGGCGCGCACGCAGGGCGCCGACCTGCGCGTGCTCGACCCGGCGCGGGTCCGCACGCTGGAGGCCTTCGGCGAGATCCTGGTCCCGGGGGCAACGGCGGCCGGCATCGCCCATTTCGTCGACAGCCAGCTCGCCGTCGATCCGAACGACAGCCTGCTCGTCACCCGCCTGTTCAACATCGAACCGCCCTACGGACGGTTCTACACGGGCGTCCTCGACGCGCTGGAAGCCCTGAGCCGGCTGGGCCGGCCCGCCAGCCCCGCTCGGCTACCTCGTGATCCGCAGCGATGCCGTCGATGTCGTCTATGGCACGGTCGAGGGCTTTCGCAAACTCGGCGTGCCCTACATGGCGCACATCGTGCCGCCCAGCCCCTGGTGATGCGGCGATGGCCCGGGACCACGCACAGGTCGTGATCGTCGGGGCAGGAGCCGCCGGCAGCGTGTTCGCCGCCGTGCTGGCCGAGGCCGGCCGCGACGTGCGGGTGCTCGAATCCGGCCCGCCGCGGCGCCTCTCAGACCTCTACAGCTCGCAGATCTGGGGCCGGCGGCTGAAGTGGGCCGAGCCGCATGTCGCCGAGGCCACCCGCGACTCGGTGTGGTTCAACCTGAATGCCGGGCGTGGCTACGGCGGCGCAGCGACGCACCACTTCGCGGTGTGGCCGCGCTATCACGCCGACGACTTCAAGCTCCATTCCAGCTTCGGCAAGGGGCTCGACTGGCCGATCGAGTACGCCGATCTGCAACCCTGGTACGACCGCGTGCAGGAAGAGGTCGGCATCGCCGGTGACGCCGAGGCCGAGGTCTGGCGGCCCCCCGGGGCACCTTACCCGTTGCCGCCGGTGCCGCGCTTCGTGCAGGGCCAGGTGCTCGCGCGCGGCTTCGAGGCTGCGGGCCTGCGCGTGGCGCCGATCCCGGTCGCGGTGCTGACGCGGCCCTACAAGGGGCGTCCGGCCTGCATCTGGGACGGCTGGTGCGAGGCCGGCTGCCCGACCGGCGCACTCGCCAACCCGCTCGCGACCTACCTGCCGCGAGCAACGGCGGCCGGCGCGAAACTCCAGGCCGGCTGCCACGTCACGCGCGTGCTGACGGATGCGAAAGGACAGCGCGCCATCGGCGTGGAATACGTCGACACCGCCGGCGCACGCCACGAACTCGCCGCCGATGTCGTCGTGCTGGCCGCCTTCGGCGTGGAGAACGTGCGCCTGCTGCTCAATTCAGCGACGACGGCCCACGCGGCGGGGCTCGCCAACTCCAGCGGCATGGTCGGCCGCTACCTCACCAGCCACCCCTCGGTCATGACCTTCGGTCTCTTCGACGCCGACCTGCAGAACCACATGGGGCTGAGCGGCGGGCAGATCTTCAGCCACGAGCACTGGACCAAGACGGGTCGCCCGGGCGCCTTCGGCAGCCGCCAGTACGAGGCCGCCATGGCGATCAAGCCGAACGACCTGCTCGGCATCGCCATGACGCGGGCCGAACTCTTCCACCGCGATCTCGAGCGCTTCATGCAACGCGCCGTGCGCGGCCTCGGCCAGATGACCGCCGTCTGCGAAGACCAGCCGATCGCCGCCAACCGCATCGAACCCGACAGCCGGCGCGACGCCCACGGCCTGCCGCTGGCACGCATCCACTACACCACCAGCCCCGACGGCATGGGCCTGTGGCACGCAGCCGTCGCCGACAGCGAACGGATCATGAAGGCAGCCGGCGCGATGGAAGTGTGGCACGGCCCGAAGGTCGCCCAGCACATCATGGGCGGCACCATCATGGGCAGCGACCCGGCCGCTTCCGTCACCGACAGCTACGGGCGCACGCACGACGTGGGCAATCTCTTCGTCGCCGGCGGTGGCCTCTTCCCGACGACCTCGGCCGTGAACTCGACCTACACCATCCACGCGCTCGCGCTGCGCGCCGCCGTGCACCTGCGCGACGGCTGGGCCGGCCTGACGCGCTGACGGCGCGCTGCAAGCGTCGCGCTCAGAAGGCGCTGACGCCGGTCAGCTCCTTGCCCACCACGAGCTGGTGCACGGACTCGGTGCCCTCGTAGGTGATCACGCTCTCGAGGTTCAGCATGTGGCGCACCGGCACGTACTCGGCGCTGATGCCGGCACCGCCGAGCAGGTCGCGGCAGTCGCGGGCGATGTCGAGCGCCATGCGCACGTTGTTCCACTTGGCGACCGAGATCTGCGTCGGATGCAGGCGGCCGGCGTCCTTCAGGCGCCCGAGCCGCAGCGCCAGCAGCTGTGCCGTGGTGATGCGCCGGGCCATGTCGGCGAGCCGTGCCTGGACGAGCTGCGTGTGCGACAGCGGGCGGCCGAACAGTTCGCGCGTCTCGGTGTATTCGAGCAGCTGTTTCAGGCAGGCATGGGCGGCACCGATCGGGCCCCAGCTGATGCCGTAGCGCGCCTGCGACAGGCAGCTGAGCGGCCCGCGCAGGCTCGACACGCCCGGCAGCACGTTCGCCTCGGGGACGCGCACGTTGTCGAAGAACAGCGCCGAGGTCACCGAGGCGCGCAACGACATCTTGTTCTCGATCTCCGGGGCATCGAAGCCCTTCGTGCCCCGCTCGACCAGGAACCCCTTGACGCCCTCGTCGGTGCGCGCCCACACCACGGCGACGTCGGCGACGCTGCCGTTGGTGATCCACATCTTCGAGCCGTTCAGGACCCAGTCCCCGCCCTGGCGCTTCGCGTGGGTCTTCATGTTCCCCGGGTCAGAGCCGCCGTGCGGTTCGGTCAGCCCGAAGCAGCCGAGCGCCTCGCCGCGCGCCATCGCCGGCAGCCAGCGCTGCTTCTGCGCCTCCGAGCCGAAGCTGTAGATCGGATACATGACGAGACTGCTCTGCACCGAGACGAAGCTGCGCAGGCCGCTGTCGCCGCGCTCGAGTTCCTGGCAGATCAGCCCGTAGGAGACCGCGTTCAGGCCGGCGCAGCCGTAGCCGTCGATGCTGCTGCCGAGCAGGCCGAGCTGGGCGATCCCCGGGATGAGTTCCTTCGGGAAGCGGTGCTTCTCGAAGCACTCGCGGATGATCGGCAGGACCTGGTCGTCGACGAAGCGGGCCACGGTGTCCTGCACCATGGCCTCCTCCTCGGAGAGCTCGGAACGGATGTCGAACAAATCCAGCGGATTCAGTGAACTGGCCATGGGCGCGCGGTCCTGCGGTGGGACGACCGTGCTGTTCTACCAGACACCGGCGGCGGCGGGTTAGGCCTTTTGCGCACCGGCGTTGGCCGAAATGCCGCCCGACCGGCGTAAGCTTCCGGCTCCACCATCCCTTGCCCCAGTCGCGCGGAGGCCGAACCGCATGCCCATCGATCGAGACCAGGCGCTCGCCCATGTTTTTCCGGTCTGGGAGGGTGCCTACACGCGCGACGACGTCATCCTGTACCACCTCGGCATCGGCGCCGGCAACCCGCCGACCGACCCCGGGGAACTCGCCTACACCTATGAAAAGCACCTCAAGGTACTGCCGACCTTCGGCGTGGTTGCCGCCGCCGGCGCCATGGGCGACCTGACGACCCTGCCCGGCATGACCTACGATCGCGCGCTGATCCTGCACGGCGAACAGGACATCGAGGTGTACCGGCCGCTGCCGCCGGAGAGCCGCTTGCGCGCCGAGCTGCGCATCCGCGACGTCTTCGACAAGGGCAAGGCCGCGCTGGTCGTGCTCGAGACCCGGGTCAGCGACGCCGCCGCCACGCCGCTCTGGAGCTCGCGGATGTCGCTGTTCGTGCGCGGCGAGGGCGGGTTCGGCGGACCGCGCGGTCCGGACGTCGGCCACGAACCGCCCGAGCGCCGGCCCGACGGGGTGATCGAAACCCGCACGCTGCCGCAGCAGGCGCTTCTCTACCGCCTGAGCGGCGACAGGACTCCGCTGCATTGCGATCCGGAGTTCGCCCGGCGCGGCGGCTTCGACCGTCCGATCATCCACGGGCTCTGTTCCTGGGGCATCGCCTGCAAGGCCATCTGCGACACCGTGCTCGACGGCGACGTGACCCGGATCCGCCGCTACGAGGCCCGCTTTCGCGGCGTGGCCTTCCCGGGGGAAACCTACGTCACCGAGTTCTGGCGCGAAGGCAGCCGGATCCTGCTGCAGGCCAGGGCAAAGGAACGCGACGGGGCCATCATTCTCGGCAACGCGGCGATCACGCTCGCCTGAGGTGAGCGCGGACGGCGGGGGGACCTGCGTGCCTCGTACAGCATCAGTCGGCTCACCCTAACGTCCTGACGTCAAAGCGCCAGGGTCCATCATCCAGCCATGAGTACACCCAAGCGCGCGACCGTGTATTTCGAGGCCGAGGTTCACAAGGCCCTGCGCATGCGTGCAGCCGCCGATGACCGTTCGATTTCGCCGGGATGTCCATCGCTGAGCCACCTGACCACGCGACCGATCATGGTTGCAGATCGCCTGCTCCACCCGCCTGCGCCTCCTGCCCCAGCCAGCTGTGGAACACCGCCTGCGGGTCGTACTGGCGGCGCAGCGCCTGCAGCCGTTGCCAGGCGGCCGGCGAGTAGCACTGGCGGATGCGCTCCGGATGGCGGCGGGCTTCGACCTCGTTGATGTAGTGCCCCTTCGCGTACGGGTCCATGAAGGTGGTCGCCTTCTCCAGCCAGCGGAAGTTGTTCTCGTCGGTGCGTTCGTCGTCCCAGATGGCGAAGCAGCCGACGTAGGAGCGCGCAATCGACGAGAAGCAGGCGTCCTCGCGTGCGCGCAGGTTCATGCGGTGGCTGGCGATGACGTGGCAGATCGGTGAGGGTGCCTTCCGGAAGTGATCGGCGAGCGCGTGCAGGATCCTGCCGGGCTCGTCGGTGATGGCGCTCTCGGCCGCGTAGCGGCCCATGTAGCCGCCGGGCTGGGCGGTGCTGAAGAACTTCGGAAACAGCTCGAACAGCGTGAAGGCCCGGTTCTCCTCCTTCACCGTGGCCTCGCGGGCGAGCGCGGACTGCGCCAGCGGCGCGAGCATGGCGCGCGACTCGGCCTCGCTGTAGCCGAAGGCGAATGCGGTGAGGAAGCAGATCTTCGACTGCCCGGGCGGGGTACCCGGCGGGGCCGCCGGGTCGTGCATGAGCAGCGCGAGCGTCTCGAGCTTCGGGTCGGCCGCGGGTGCGAGCGCATCGAGCGTAGCCGTCATGGTGGCGAGCTTGTCGAGTGGCAGGATGTAGCTGCTGACGCGGATCGCGGTCGGCAGCGGGTAGGCCGCGAGGTGAAAGCGGGTAACGGCCGCGAACAGGCCCGGCCCGCCGCCACGCACGGCCCAGAGCAGGTCCGGATGCTCGGTGGCGCTGGCGGTGACGCGCCGGCCGTCGGCCAGCACGAGGTCGGCGGCTTCGATGCCGAACGTCGCCATGCCGCCGCGGTAGCCATGATTCCAGCCGATGCCCCCGCCGAGCAGGAAACCGCCCATGCCGACCGACGGACAATGTGCCGTGGGGAAGGTGAGTCCGTCCTGGGCCAGCCGGGCGACGAGCTGGATGGCGCGCACGCCGGTCTGCACGCGGGCAATCGCGCGCTCGCGGTCGACCTCGATGCCGGCGAGCGCCGAGAGGTCGAGGCAGATGCCCCCATCGCGCAGCGAGGGGCCGGTGGGGTTGTGCCCGCCGCTGCGCACGGCAACCTTCAGGCGGTTGGCGGCAGCGTAGCGCAGCACGGTGGCGACCTCGTCCTCGGAACGCACCTGCGCGATGAGGTCCGGGTAGCGGGCGGGCTTGGAGCGATGCCACACCAGCGACTGGCGCAGCCCCTCGTAACCGGCGTCCTGTCGCCGCGTGACGGTCCCGCCGAAGCCCGGAATGGCCCCGGTGGCGGCGCCCGAGCGCTCCGAGCGCAGGACACCGAGCGCCCCGAGGGCGCCGAGCGAGGCGAGCTGCTGCAGCGCCTGGCGGCGCGAGGTCGATCCGAAGCCCATGTCGCGACTCCTTCCCCGGCAGCGGGGGCATGGTGGTTCTGGCTCACCCGGCGGGCCGGGCCCCCGGGCGGTGGCGTCGAGCATCCCCGCGTGACGACACCGGCGGCAATCCCCGTTGCGCACACCCGGGCCTGAAAACGCGAGTAGCATGGGCCGCGTGCAGGCCACCACCGACAAGCTGCCGCTGGCGCGCTGGACGGCGCTCGCCACCGCCGACCCCTGGCGGGCGCGCGAGCACCTCTCGCGCCTGTTCCGCCCGCACCGCATCGGCCTCGGCGACCGCCGCGGCGGCATCGCCTTCCGGCACAACCGTGCCGAACTCGGCCAGGTGTCGCTGAATGCGCTGAGCTACGGCGGCGAGGTGACGGTCAACGCACCGACGCCGGCCGACTCCTATCTCGTGAAGTTCACCCTGCGCGGGGCGAGCGAGGTCCGCCAGGGCCACGACGGCTACGCCACGCGTGCTGCCACCGTGTGCGTGCTCAACCCGACACGCAATCTCCTCGATCACATGTCCGCCGACTTCGACATGCTGATCGTGCAGCTCGATGGCCCGGCGCTGCGGCTCGCACTCGCCGAGGAGTTCGGCATCACCGCCCACCAGCCGCTGGAGTTCCTGCCGGCCACCTATCCCCTGGAGGGTGCGATCGGCAGCCTCGCGCGCCTGGTGCGCACGCTCTGCGATGACCTCGACGCAGGCAGCACGGGCTTCGCCCGCCCGCCGGTGCGCGCCCCGCTCGCCCGCACGCTGATGAGTCTCGTGCTGACCGGGCTGGCGCACAACTACAGCGCACGGCTGCCGCGGGACGACGCCCCGAGGGCACCGCGCTACCTGCGTGCGGTCGAGGACTACATCGATGCGCACCTGACCGAACCGATCGGCCTCGACGACCTGCTCGCTGCCGCCGGCGTCAGCGCCCGCACCCTGCAGACCGGTTTCCTGCGCCATCGCGGCACCACGCCGATGCGCTTCCTGCGCGACCGGCGCCTCGAGCGCGCCCGCGCCGAGCTGCAGCGGCGGCCGGCGGCACGCATCACCGATGTCGCCATCGAGTGCGGCTTCGGCCACCTCGGCCGCTTCGCGCGGCAGTATCGCCAACGCTACGGAGAGCCGCCCTCGCGCGGGCGGCGCTGACCAGGGGGCAGGGGCTTCAGCGGATGTCGTAGTCGGCGAGATCGACGTCGCGGTAGCGCACGCGCTCGAAACGGCTGCGATCACCGGCCGGAACGGTGGCATCCAGGCCGACCTTGGTGACGGTGCCGCCGCTGCCGTCGGGCGCGGCGGTGACCATCGGGTTGAGGATGTGGCCCTCCTCGCCGGGCAGCACCAGCAGGCCGCGATCGGCATCGAGGCGCGTGGTCAGGGCCCAGTCGACGTCGACCGGGTCGAAGGGATCGACGTCGGCGTCGACGACCACCACGCGCTGCAGCGACTTGAACGCCGCGAAGGCAGCACGCAGCACCGCTGGCCCCGTGCCCGGCGCCGAGCCGTCGACCTGGACCACGGCCGCATAGAAGCCGCAGCCGCCGGGTGGCAGGTGCACGGCGATGACGTCCGGGTGGCGGGCGCGCAGCGCGCGGAAGATGGCCGCCTCGGCGGTGAGCCCGACAGTGTTCCAGACCTCGTGCCCGGAGAGCACGGTGTGCAGCACGGGCGCGGCACGATGCGTGATCGCCGTCACCCGCATGACCCAGCGCCGATCGCGGCCGCCGTAGAAACCGGTCACCTCGCCGAAAGGCCCCTCGTCCTCGCGCAGGCCGGGCAGGACCTCGGCCTCGATCACGAACTGCGAGTTCGCAAACGCCGGTACGTCGACGGTCTGGCAGCGCACCAGGTCGAGCGGACGCCCGGTCAGGTGATGGGCGACCTGCAGCTTGCCGTCGCCGAGCCGCGGCAGGGCGGCGGCGAACCAGGTGGCAAGCCCGGTGCCGTTGCAGATCGCCACCGGCAGCGGCTGGCCGCGCTCCTCGGCGATGCGCACGTACTCGCCGAGGTGCCGGCCGGGATCGATGAGGAAGGTGAGCCGGTCGCGGCCGGTCACCATGCAGCGGTGCACGGCGGCGTTGAGGCCGCCGGTGAGCGGGTTGCGGGCCACGACCAGCGAGGCATCGAGGTAGCGGCCGCCGTCGCCGAGCGCGTGCTGCGGGATCGGCAGTGCGCCGAGGTCGGGCACGGCCTGCACCACCTCGTTCGCCGGACCACGCTCGACGAAGCGCGGCGCGAGGGCACCCGGATCCTGCTTCCAGGCACCCACCGCATCGGCAATGGCAAAGGGCACCGCGCGTGGCGGCCGGCCGAACAGCTCACCGACGGTCTCGCGTTTCGCGAGCAGGCCACAGAGCACCGGGAAGCGGCTGCCGCGCACGCGCTCGAACAGCACCGCACCGCGACCCTCGAGCCGGCGCGCGATGCCGGCGAGTTCCAACAGCGGATCGACCTCCGAACGCACCCGCAGCAGCAGCCCCCTGCGGTCGAGGAAGTCGATGCAGGCGCCGAGATCCGAGAGCCGGTCGGCGACCGGAATGCCGGGGTCGGTCATGTGCCCCTCCGCCCGTCAGCCCATGGGCAACTGCACGGTAATCCATTTCCACTCGGTGAGGGTATCGATGTCGATGTCCGTACCCTCGCGCCCGAAGCCGCTGTCGCCCGTCCCGCCGAAGGGCACGTGCGGCTCGTCGTGGATGGTCGGCGCGTTGATGTGCACCATGCCCGAGTTCATGTCGAGCGCCATCGGCAGCGCCTTGTTGATGTCGCGGGTGTGGATCGCGGCGCTGAGGCCGTAGACCGTGTCCCTGGCGAGGCGCATCGCCTCGGCGGCGCTGTCCACGGGGTAGACCGACGTCACCGGGCCGAAGGTCTCCTCGCGGCACACCGTCATGCCTTCCTGCACGCCGAGGAGCACGGTCGGGCGGCAGCGGTTGCCCTGCCAGGCGCCGCCGGCCAGCAGGCGGGCGCCTTTCGCCACGGCATCGTCGATGTGGTGGCGCACCCGGCGGCGCTGGCGTTCGGAGATGATCGGGCCGATCCAGGTCCCGGGATCGCGCAGAGCGCCCATGCCCGTGGCCTCGGCGCGCGCCCGCAGCCTGGCGCAGAAGTCGTCGAACACCGGGCGCTCGACGTAGATGCGGCTCGCCGCCATGCAGGCCTGGCCCTGGAAGAAGAACACGCTGAATGCGGCGGCGTCCGCTGCCTGGTCGAGGTCGGCATCGGCGAGCACGATCATCGGGCTCTTGCCGCCGAGTTCGAGGATCACGCGCTTCATCCGCTCGCCGCAGAGCGCCGCGATGTGCCGGCCAACGCGGCTGGAACCCGTGAACATCACGGCTCGCACCAGCGGATGCGTGGTGAGCGCATCACCGATCTGCTCGCCGAAGCCGGTGACCACGTTCATCGCACCGGCCGGCAGGCCGGCCTCGCGGTAGATGTCGGCGAGCGCGTGGGCGACGCGCGGGGCTTCCTCCGAGGTGAGCAGCACCACGGTGTTGCCTGTGGCGAGCGGGGTCGCCGTGAGCTTGGCGTTCTTGAGCAGCGGCACGTTGAAGGGCGAGATGGCCGCGATCACGCCGAGGGGCTGGCGCACGCTCAGGCTGAAGCGCCCGGGGATGTCCGCGGGCAGCGTCTGGCCGGTCACGCGCCGGGCGGCGCCGGCCGCCGCGCGCAGGCAGCCGATCGCGTACTGCACCTCGAACTCGGCCTTGCCGATGGGCGAGCCGACTTCCTCGATCAGGAGGTCGACCAGCGTCTCGCGCCGGCCCTCCATGATGCCGGCGGCACGGCTCAGCCAGGCTTCGCGCTCGGCCGCGAGCGTGCGACCGTAGCCGGCGAAGGCGGCATCGGCGGCACGCACCGCCATGTCGACGTCCTCGACCGTGCCCTCGGCGACCTGGGCGACGACGCTGTCGTCCTCGGGATTGCGGTCGTCGAAGTAACGTCCCGAGCGCGGCGGCACGCGGCAGCCGCCGATCCACAGGTCGTGCCGGGTGATCTCCTCGGTGGGCGGAGCCTGGCGGGTCATGCGGGTGATCTCCCCGGCCCGCGTCAGGGCCGTGAATATTGTCGGGGAGTCACTGTAGGCGCCGCCGCGGGTGGTGAGTGGCCGGAATGCGCAATGACCGGTGCAATTGCGCAACGGGGCGGGCACTGCACCCCCCGCCCCGGCTGCGATCCCTCAGCGCCTCAGTGCGGGTCGAGATACCAGTCGTAGATGTCGCCCGCCGTCGTCAGCCACACGCCCTTCTTCTTGCGCACGTAGTCGAAGAACGCCTCGAAATAGCGGATGCGATGCGGCACGCCGATGACGAAGGGATGCACGCTGAGCGACATCGCCCTGGGCTGCTTCGCGCCTTCGGCGTAGAGCCGGTCGAACTGGTCCTTGAGCCGCTTCAGCCACACGTCCGACTGGTGCTGGTGCACCACCATCATCGGCAGGTCGCCGGTCTCCATGCTGTAGGGCATGGCGACGAGCGGACCGTGGACGGTGCGCATCCCGACCGGATGCTCGTCGAGCGGCCAGTCGAAGACGTAGCGGAAGCCGGCCTCGGCGAGCAGATCGAGCGTCTCCGGCGTCTCGTGCAGGCCGGGGCCGAGCCAGCCGCGCGGGGCGCGCCCGGCGTAACGCTTCAGGACCTCGAAGGAGCGGTGGATCACCTCGCGCTGGTCGGGCACGACGTGCAACGCCGCCTGCGCATAGCTGTGCCCCATGAACTCCCAGCCGAGGTCGCGCAGGGCACGCGCCACCGGTTCGCCGCGACCCTCGCAGACCCGCGCGTTGATGGCCACGCTGGCGCCGAGGCGGCGCTTCACCAGCGCGTCGATCACGCGCCAGACACCGACGCGCATGCCGTACTCGTGCCAGGACCAGTTCGGCACATTCGGCACCGTGACCACGCCGGCCGGCGAACTCAGGTACTCGCGGGCCACCGGCTTGCCGATGTCCCACTCCTCGACATTGAGCACGCAATACACCGCCACGCGTGCGCCCTTCGGCAGGCGCCACGGCGGCCGGTCCTTCATCGCGGAATAATCGAAGCGTTCCATGGGCAGAGGGGACCGTTCAGAAGATTGGGGACAGTTTACTCAATGCGGATGATCCGCTCGTCCGGATCCGCCAACGCCATCGAACGCATTGAGTAGACTGTCCCCATTCCCATCAGATGACCTTGCCGGGATTGAGCAGCCCGTGGGGATCGAGCGTGCTCTTCAGGGTGCGCATGAGCGCGAGTTCGGCGGGGCTGCGGCAGAGGGCGAGGTAGGGCTTCTTCTCCAGGCCGATGCCGTGTTCGGCGGACACGGAACCACCGATCGCCTGCAGCGGGCCGTAGACCAGCCGCTCGACCTCGGCGCGATCGGCACCGGCCGGGTCGCCGGCACTCACCGCCAGGTGCAGGTTGCCGTCGGCGAGGTGGCCGAAGGTGTAGCAGTGGGCCTCCGGCCAGCGCGCCATGAGAGCCCCGCGAACGGCATCGACGTAGGCCTCCATCGCCACCAGCGGGGCGCTCACGTCGAACAGGAACAGCGGCCGCAACAGCGTGAGACGCATGACGTCGTCGCGCAGCGCCCAGAGCGCGTCGCGCTCGCGGTCCGAGCGGGTGATCACGGCATCGGCGATGAGCCCTGCCTCCGCGGCCTGCGCGAGCACGTCCTCGAAGCGCCGCGCGTCTGACCCGGCCTCGCCGCCTTCGGCCTCGAGGAGCACGTAGTACGGGTAGTCGCCGGCCAGCGGCGGCGTGCGCCCGGCCCCCGGGCCGGTAACGTAGCGGTAGTACGACTGCCACAACGCCTCGAATGCCGAGAGCGTGCCGCCGAGGCCGGCGTCGACCCGGTTGAGCAGCGCCGTCATGCCGGCGAAGTCGTGCAGCGCGACCAGCGCCGTCTGGCGGCTCTGCGGCCGCGCCTGCAGGCGCATGACCAGGCGCGTGATCACGCCGAGCGTGCCCTCGCTGCCGATGAAGACGTGCTTGAGGTCGAAGCCGGCATTGTTCTTGAGCATGCGGTTGAGCGCGCTGACGACCGTGCCGTCGGCGAGCACCGCCTCGAGCCCCAGCACCAGCATCCGCGCCATTCCGTAGCGCAGGACACGATTGCCGCCGGCGTTGGTGGCCGCCACGCCGCCGAGCGTGGCGCTGCCGCGCGAGCCCATGTCGAGTGGCAGGAGAAGCCCGGCCGACTCCGCCGCTTCCTGCGCCGTCTGCAGGGTGACGCCAGCTTCCGCGGTGAGCGTGCGCCCGACTGCATCGACGGCCTCGATACGCCGCAGGCGGGCGAGCGACAGGACGACTTCACCGGCGCGGCTGTCGGTCCCATGGACGAGGCCGGTGCGCCCGCCGTGCACCACCAGCGGCTGGCGCGCCGCGTGGCAGGCCGCAACCACCGCGGCCACCTGCGCGGGTGTCGCCGGCTGCACGACCGCCATGGCCTGCACGGGCCGGCCGCCGTCCCACGGTCCCGGTCCGTAGCCGGCCATGGCCTCGCCCGCGAGCACGCCACCGGGTCCGGTGACGGCGTGGAGCTGGTCGAGGAGCTTGCTCATGAAACGCGTGGCAGGTTCCACGCGCAGCCATCGCCGCCTCAGCGGCGGGCCTGCTTCCCGCCACGCCGCTCGACGCTCACTGCCTCGGCACGATTCGGCTTCTGCAGGATCTCGAACAGCCGCGGCGCCGGGTGGTGCGAGCCGGTGACGATCACGCCCGCCCCGTGCAGCGCATCCTGGAGTGCTGCCGACATGGTGTGCAACGGCGCGCCACCGCCCTCGCCCATGCCCTTGGCCCCGCTGTAGGTAAAGGGCGACGGCGTTTCAATGTTGCCCCAGGCGATGTCGGGCAGGTTGAGCGCCGTGATCGGGCAGTAGTCGCTGAAGGTGCCGGTGAGCAGGTTGCCCGACTCGTCGTAGTCGAGGCTCTCCATGATGGCCGCGCCGATGCCGTGGCTGGTGGCCCCGTGCACCTGGCCGTGGGCAATCTGCGGGTTGATGAGCGTGCCGCAGTCGTCGACGGCGGCGTAGGCGAGTATCTGCGGGCGACAGGTCTCGCGGCTGACTTCAACGACGGCGATGTGCAGTTGCGCGGCATAGGTCAGCGTCAGGTTGCCGAACTTGCGCTCGGTGTCCGGCACCTTGAACGGCGGACGATAGACGTGGCGCACGTTGAGCGTGACGTCGGCGAGGCTCGCATCGAGCAGGGCGTTGTTGTTGTTGACGAGATTGGCCATGTACCAGTAGTTGATGGCCTTGTCGGTGCCCTTGACACGCACCTCCGGGCCCTGCGCGCCGGTGCCGAATTCGAGATCCTCCTCGGCGGCCTCCAGCATGTAGGCAGCGAGCCGGCGCATCTCCGCCTTGAGCTTCTGCGCAGCGCCGTGCACGGCCGACAAACCGGTCACCGCGAACTGGCTGGCGTAGGTACCGGAGTGGCCGACGAACGTGTTCCAGGCGGTGTCGAAACCCGGGCGCACGTGGACCATCGACGGGTCGATGCCGAGCACGTCGGCGGCAACCTGCGAGGCGGCGGTCTCATGGCCCTGGCCGGACGGCGTGGTGCCGAGGCAGACGATGACGGCGCCCTCGAGGTCCAGGCGCATGGTGCAGACTTCGGAGTTGCCCGAGAACGGCAGGTACGGGTTCATGATCCGCGCCTGGCCGAAGTTGTTGGTGCCCGAATCGAGCGTGGTGCCGATGCCGATGCCGATCAGCCGGCCGGCCTTGCGGCCCGCGGCACACTCCTTCTGCCAGCGGTCCCAGCCGATGAGTTCCTTGGCCCGGGTGAGCATCGCCGGGTAGTCACCCGAATCGTAGACGCAGCCGTTCGGCGTCTCGTAGGGGAACTGCGTGATGTAGTTCTTCAGCCGCATCTCGTCGGCCGGGAGGCCGAGTTCGTGGGCACAGATGTCGACGATGCGCTCCATGAACCACAACTGCTGCATGCGTGAGTAGCCGCGGTTGGGCACGACCGGGCACTTGTTGGTCACCGTCTGCGTGAAGTCGATGCGCAGGTTGCGCACCTTGTAGGTCGCCGCCAGCACCTGCGACCAGATCACGCAGCCAAGCGGCTCGTAACGGGTGTAGGCGCCGCAGTCGTCGATGTGGCGCGAGCGCACGGCCGTGATCACGCCCTCCCGGTCGAGCGCCACCTCGGTGTCGAGGTAGGTGCGTTCGTTGCCGTGGCCGCTGGCGAGCAGGTGCTCGCTGCGGGTCTCCGCCCACTTCACGCGCCGGCCACCGGTCTTCTTCGAGACCAGCGCCGCCACGGCCATGTACACGTAGTTCCAGATCTGGTTGCCGAAGCTGCCGCCGACATCGTAGGTGCGGATGTGCACCTGGTCGGCTTTCAGGCGCAGGCCCGGCGCGAGCAACTGCTGGGCGAAGCCTGGAAAGGAGTTGTTGCAGAGGAAATCGACGCCACCCTGGCGCTTCCACTCGGCGATGCAGGCATTGTTTTCGAGGGGCGTGCTGGCGAAACGGTGGAACTGCATCCGCGGGATGCGCACGACGAAAGCCGCGTCGCGGAACGCGCCCTCGACATCGCCGTACTCGTACACGCCCTGCCAGGTGCGGTTGGTGCCGGCCGCCTCGTGCAGGATGCTGCGGTCGCTGAGCGCATCCTCGGCGTCGACGACGGCATCGAGCATCTCGTACTCGACGTCGATGAGTGCGGCTGCGTCCTCGGCGAGAGCCACCGAATCGGCCGCCACGGCGGCCACCGGCTCGCCCTGGAAAATGACCTTGTCGACCGCCATCGGCAGGTCGCGGATCTTGTCGCAGGGCGGTGGGCCGAGCTGCATGACCGGATCGCACTGCGCAGCGACCTCGCGGCCGGTCAGCACGCAGGCCACGCCGGGCAGCGCCTCGGCCGCCGACGTGTCGATGCGCACGATGCGGGCGTGCGCGTAGGGCGAGCGCAGGATGTGGAGATGCAGCATCCCGGGCTCGAGTTCGTCGTCGGTGAACAGCCCGCGACCCCGGACGAGACGATCGTCCTCCTTGCGCCGTACCGACGTGCCCGTCCAGCTCATGACCTGCTCCTCAGCCGTTGGCCGCGGTACTGCCGGGTGTCAGCGCCGCCTGGATGGCACCGACCAGCCGTTCGATGTCCTTCTTCGCCAGCGGACGGATCAGCCCGCCGGCGAGCGCCACCAGCTTGCCGAACATGGTGAGATCGCCGGCCCACTTCACGACCGTGCCGCCACCGTCGCCCGGCAGCAGGTCGAAGGACGTCGCCATGTCGAAGGCGCTGCCCATCACCTTGCCCTTGCCGCTGTAGGCAGCACGCACTGGCGGCTCCTCGCCCTGCAGCGTCAGCGTGATCACGGCCGAGCCCTTCACCTTGCCGACGCCGACCGCCACGGTGACGTCGGCCGTGCGCGCATCCTTCACCTCGATGCTCTTGTAGGTCGGCAGCAGCGGCGCGAACTTCGCCGGATCGGAGAGCAGGGCGTAGGCCTGCTCGCGCGTCACCGGCACCGAGAATTCACCCTCGAACTGGATACCCACTACTTGCCCTCCCGCATGGCCGCGGCCGCGGCGTCGATGGCGGCGATGATGTTGTGATAGCCGGTGCAACGGCAGAGGTTGCCCTGGATGCCCTTGCGGATCTGCTTGCGATCCGGATCCGGGTTGCGCGCGAGCAGCGCGTGCGCCGACATGAGCATGCCCGGGGTGCAGTAACCGCACTGCAGGCCGTGGTTCTCGGAAAACGCCCGCTGCAGCGGGTGCAGTTCGCCGTCCCGTGCCAGGCCCTCGACGGTGAGGATCTCGGCCCCGTCCGCCTGCACCGCCAGCATGGTGCAGGACTTCACCGGCTCGCCGTCGACGATCACGGTGCAGGCCCCGCAGTAGGTCGTGTCGCAGCCGATATGCGTGCCGGTCAGGCGCAGGTCCTCGCGCAGCAGCTGCACCAGCAGCAGCCGGGGCTCGACCTCGCGGCGGTGGCGCGTGCCGTTGACCGTGACTTCGATGGCGATGCGACCGCCGGCTTCAGTAGTACTCATGACTCACCTCGACGGTCTCACCGCGGGCACGCCGGCGCGCGACCTCGACACCGCGCTTCACGAGCGCATCGATCAGGGATCGCTTGAAGGCGGGCGAACCGCGCTGGTCGGCGACCGGTTCGGCCGCCGCTGCTGCTGCTGCCGCAGCCTTGGCGATCACGCCGGCGCCGAGCGTCCGGCCACGCAGCTCGGCCTCCGCTGCCTTCGCGCGGATGGTCGTCAGGCCGGCCGAGCCGAGCGCGATGCGCGCCTCGGTGCAGTCGTCGCCGTTCAGCGTGAGCTGCACGCCGACGGAACTCGTCGGGAAGGCGGGCGCGCAGCGCTTGAAGCCGACGTAGGCGCCGGCGCTGCCCTTGCCGGGCAGCGCGAAGCTCACGCCGGTGACCAGTTCGCCGTGTTCCAGGCGCGTGGCATAGAGGTCCTGCACGAATCCGTCCGCCGGCAGGGTGCGCGTGCCACTCGGGCCGCGGCAATGCACTTCGGCATCGAGCGTGGTGAGCAGGACCGGCCAGTCGCAGCTCGGGTCACCGGCGGCGAGCGAACCGCCGATGGTGCCGCGGCTGCGGACCTGGTTGTCGGCGATGCCGCTCGCACAGTCGCCGACGATGGGAATCTGCCTGGCGAGCGGCGCGCGGGCGATGCGCGCATGCGTGGCGAGCGCGCCGATGCGCACGCGGCCGGCCTCCTGTTCGATGTCGCGCAGGCCGGGGAGGCGGCCGATGTCGACGAGGTCGGTGGGCTCGTCGAAACGCATCTTCAGCCAGACGAGCAGCGTCTGGCCGCCGGCGAGCGCACGGGCGCCCTCGCCGATCTCGACCAGCCGCGCGATGGCCTCCTCGACCGTCGCGGCACGATGGTAGCGAAACGGAGCTGGATACATGCGTGTCGTTCCCCGCCTGGGCCCCGGTCCCCGGCGCTGCAATGCCGGTCGTCGCCGAAACATAGCACAACGATCCGGAGCCCAAGCGGCACCCGCCGGGCGCTGCCGGAAACGCCAAGCACTGTGCCCGTTGGGACAAGACGGACGCGGGTCGCGACGGGAATGCTAGGATGGATCGAACATCAAGGCTGCGGCACGACGCCCGGCCGCATTCCGGAACCTGCCCATGACGCTGCCCAACCTGCAGGACTACCACCGGCCCGCCACCGCGGAGGAAACCATCGCCCTCATGCAGCAGCACGGCGACGGTGCCATGCTCGTCGCCGGCGGCACGTTCGTGCATGGGCTCGAGGTGCGCGGCCTGCTCGAGGGCGTCACGGCACTGATCGACATCGGGCGCCTCGGGCTCGCGTCGATCCGGCGCGAGCCCGGCGGCATCCTGCTCGGCGCGACGACGACACTCGCCGATCTCGCGGCTGCCGATTTCGTGCGCGGCGAGCCGGCTTTCGGCGCAGTGCGCGATGCGCTGACCTACCCGCCGCCGCAGATCCGCAATGTCGGCACCGTCGGCGGCTGCGTGGCTGCGGCCGCGCCGCTGTACGACCTGCCCGCCGCGCTGCTCGCGCTCGACGGCCGGGTGCAGGCGCTGGGCGCGAAGGGCGCACGCGAGCTGCCGCTGGATGGTTTCTTTCGCGGGCTCTTCGAAAGCGCGCTGGCGCCGGGCGAGCTGATCACGGCGATTGCCATCCCGGCGCCGCCGGCGCGTACGACCAGCGCGTTTCTCAAGCTCGAGACCAATGCGAACGACCTGGCGATCCTCAGCGTGGCCGTGCGACTCACGCTCGACGCCAGGGGTGCCATCGGCACCGCGCGCGTGGTACTCGGCGGCGGCGTCGGCGAGGCCTACGTGCGCGCCGCCGCGGCCGAGGCCGCACTCGCCGGCCGGAAGGCCGACGCACAGGCCTTCGCCGCGGCCGCAGAAGCCGTCGCCGGCGACTTCGAACCGGTCGCCGACCACCGCGGCTCGGCAGCGTATCGCCGCCACATCGCCGGCGTGTACCTGCGCCGTGCCCTCACCACCGCCCGCGAACGGCTGGGCTGACCGGGGACCGCCCGCATGCAGAAGCTGATCACCCTCCAGGTCAACGGCGAGCGCCACGAACTGGCCGTCGAGCCCGACGAGTCGCTCCTGCAGGTACTGCGCAACCGGCTGGAGCTCGTCGGCCCGAAGAAGGGCTGCGACTCCGGCGGTTGCGGCTGCTGCTCGGTGCACGTCGATGGCCGCGTCGCCTACTCGTGCATGATGTACGCCGTCGGCGCCGAAGGGCGCGAGATCACGACCATAGAAGGCATCGGCAGCCCCGCCACCGGCCTGCACCGGCTGCAGCAGGCGTTCATCGACGCCGGCGCGGTCCAGTGCGGCTACTGCACATGCGGCATCATCATGGCCGCCAAGCAGCTCCTCGACACGGTGAAACAGCCGAGCGAGGACCAGATCCGCCTGGCCATTGCCGGCAACCTCTGCCGCTGCACCGGCTACGCCAAGATCGTCGACGCCATCAAGCTGGCCGCTGCCCAGACCTGAGCGCCATCCGGAGAGACCCGACATGAGCCTGATCGGCAAGAGCCCCGCGCGGCCCGATGCGCTGGACAAGGTGACCGGCGGCAAGGGCTATCCGGTGAACGTGCGCCTGCCCGGCATGTTGCACGGCAAGCTGCTGCGCAGCCCCTATCCGCACGCCCGCATCCGGCGCATCGACACCAGCGCCGCGGCGAAGCTGCCCGGCGTGAAGGCCGTCCTCACGCCCGCCGACGTGCCGCGGCGCAAGTTCACGCCGGTGTACTTCGTGCCTGCCGACGCCGGCAGCATGGTGCAGGACATGGTGATCATGAGCGACACCGTGCGCTTTGCCGGCCAGCCGGTGGCAGCCGTGGCCGCCACGTCGCTGCGCATCGCCGAGGAGGCGCTCGCGCTGATCGAGGTCGAGTACGAGGAACTGCCGGCCATCTTCGACCCGGAGGCCGCGATGCAGCCCGGGGCGCCGGTGCTCCACGCGCATGCGCCGAACAACGTCGCGGTGAACCCCTCGATGGGCTTCGGCGACCTGGAGCGCGGGTTTGCCGAGGCGGATCACATCTTCGAGGGCGTGTACCAGAGCCATCGTGTGCACACCTGCTACATGGAGCCGCGGGTGTGCGTGGTGGACTGCGACAGCCAGGGCCGCTATACGGTGCACTCCTCCATGCAGCACCTGTTCGGGCTGCGCCAGAAGCTCGCCTACGCGCTCGAGATCCCGGAGAGCGACGTGCGCGTGGTGAAGCCGCCGTACATCGGCGGCGGCTTCGGCGGCAAGCTCGACCTCGGCTATATCGAGCCGGTCGCAGCGCTGCTGAGCCGCCGTGCCGGCCGCCCCGTGCGCATCGAGCAGATGCGTTACGAGGACTTCATCTCCACCGCGCGCCACCCCATCAAGGTCTACCTGAAGACCGGCGTGAAGAAGGACGGCACCTTCACCGCGCGCTACTCCAGGAGCATCCTCGACACCGGTGCCCACGCCACGCACGGCGCCGAAGTGATCAACGTCCACGGCGCCTTCGGCCTGCTCATGACCTACCGCTGCCCGAACGCGAAGTGGGAAGGCTACACGGTCTACACCAACAACATGATCGGCGGCGGCTACCGCGGCTACGGTTCGCCGCAGGCCTGCTTCGCCGCCGAATCGCAGATCGACGAGATCTGCGAGAAGCTCGGGCTCGACCCGATCGAATTCCGGCGCCGCAACGCCTGGCGCCAGGGCGAGGCCCACCCGGTGATCCCGGGGCTGAAGCTCGACAGCTACGGCTTCGAGGAATGCCTCGCGCGCGGCGCCGAACGCATCGGCTGGAAGAGCCGCCGCAAGGCCAACAGCGGCAGCGGCACGCGCCGGCGCGGCATCGGCTTCGCCTGCCAGCCGCTGTGGGTGAGCGGCTGCGTCGGCTTCCCGGACATCTACGAGCACTCCGGGGCCATCGTGAAGCTCAACCCGGACGGCACGGCCGATCTCGCCACGGCGGCCATGGACCTCGGCTCCGGCCAGATCACCACGCTCTGCCAGATCGCCGCCGAGGAACTCGGCCTGCCGATGGAGGCCGTGCGCATGGTGCAGAACGCCGACACGACGACGGTGCCGTTCGATGCGCCGAGCCACGCGAGCCGCGTGACCTACAGCGCCGGCGGTGCCGTGCGCGCCGCTGCCACCGTCGCGCGTGAGCGGCTGCTGAAGGTCGCCGGCATCATGCTCGAGGCGAGCCCCGAGGATCTCACCGTCGCCGATGGGCGGGTATCGGTGCGCGGCGCGCCGGCCAGCCGCTCGCTCAGCGTCGCCGAGGTGGCGCAGCGCGCCGAGTCGCCGTTCGTCCAGCACGGCGCCCAGGGGCCAGTGCCCACCACGCTCGAGGAGAAAGGCACGATCATCGGGCTATCCAGCCAGGCGCCGAAAGGCAACCCCTCGCCGGCGGCCGTCGCCTTCGTCGAGGTCGAGGTCGACACCGAGACCGGCCAGGTGGACGTGCTGCGCGCGGTCTACGCTCATGATCTCGGCCGGCTGATCCACCCCCAGGGTGCCGAAGGCCAGGTCGAGGGCGGCTTCCAGCAGGGCATGGGCTATGCGCTCATGGAGAACCTGCAGTTCGATCCGGACTCCGGCACCTGCCTCACCGGCGACTTCCTCGACTACAAGATACCGACTGCGATGGAGATGCCGCGCGACATCCAGAGCGTCTTCGTCGAGACCAACGAGCCGACCGGCCCGTTCGGCGCCAAGTCGCTCTCCGAGCCGTGCATCACCGTGCCTGCACCGGCGATCGCCAACGCCATCTACAACGCCATCGGCGTGCGCATCCACGAACTGCCGATCACGCCGGAGAAGATCCTCGCGGCGCTCGGGAAGATATGAATGAAGGGGAATTCGGGGGACAGTTCACTCAATTCCCCTAATTCCTACGGCGTCGCCCGACGCCGGGAATAGCGCAGGAGCCCCACCAGACCCGACGCCAGCAACCATGCCGCCGGCGGCGCCGGCACAGTCGTGGATATCCACGACAGCGGGACCCCGGCGTTGCTGGTGATCGTGGAACCTGGCGGCAGCGACAGCGACAAGGTCGCGGTATTGAAGAAGTCGTTCGTCGCCGCCGCACCGTTCGACGCATTGACGCCGGTGAACAGGCTCAGGGCGATACGCAAGGTATCGTTGGGGTTCAGTGTGATGGCCGGCATCGACAGCTGCGCCTGGAGACCGGTGGAATCGTTCTGAACAATGGTTGCCGTCGCGCCATTCTCCTGGCTGACCTCGGTGTAGTCGGTGAAGAAACCCTGCCAGTCGCTCCAGCCCTGCCCGGTGCCGATGCCTGCGCTGTAGAACTCCGCGCTGCCGCCCTGTGCAGGCCTCACGCTGGCCTCGAGGAACGCATTGACGAACACGGCCGCCTGCCGGCCACCGCTGCCGGCCGTGGAGAACGTAAATGCACCATCGAGCGCCACCGTCAGGAATCCCGACGAGGCGGTGATCGGAGCAGCGCCTGTGTTGACCAGCTCGAGCGCGTCCACCCCGGCAGTCAACGTGTGCCCGACCAGCCATGACCCAGGCAGAGTCACCTCGCTCACCAGCGCCTTGACCGTGCCGTTCTGCAGGTCGACCTCCCCGTTGTACCCGGGCCCGCTCGACGCGACGAACGAGGGATCAGACACCTCCCCGGTATCGAGCTGGATGTAAACCTCGGCGCTGCGCGCACCGGCCGACAGCAGCAGGCACGCTGCCAACGAGCAAGCCGAGGCCGCGCGAAAGCGACGTGCGATGAGCGGTAAGCGCTGGTGAAGCATGTCGGGTCCTTCCGATGGGCTGCCGACCGCTGGCAGTCGATGACAATCTGCACCATCACTCCGCGATTATCAATGACTTACCTTATGTAAAGGCATGACGGGGACGGTCCATTCACCTCGCGCCGAATGGAGTGAACTATCCCCGAAACCATGTCGCGTGCGACCATTGCGAGCATGAGCAGCCCGGCCTTCGCCTCGATCGACACCGTGAGCGCGGCGCTCGCTGCCCACGGCTACATCCCCGACCGCAGCCTCGCCACCACGGTGTTTCTCGCCGTGCGCCTCGGCCGGCCGGTCTTCCTCGAAGGCGAGCCGGGCGTGGGCAAGACGGCGCTCGCGAGCACGCTCGCCACGATCCTCGGCACGGAGCTGATCCGCCTGCAGTGCTACGAGGGCCTCGACGTCCACACCGCGCTCTACGAGTGGAACTACCCGCGCCAGATGCTCGAGGTGCGGCTGCAGGAAGCCCGCGGCCTCGCCCGCGAACGCATCGGCACCGACATCTTCACCGAAGCCTTCCTGCTCGAGCGCCCGCTGCTGCGCGCCATCCGCAGCGAGGGCCCGGCCCCGGCAGTACTGCTGATCGACGAGGTCGATCGCGCCGACGAGGAATTCGAGGCCTTCCTGCTCGAAGTGCTGTCGGAGTTCCAGGTCACCATCCCGGAACTCGGCACCATCCGCGCCCGCCGCGTGCCGCTGGTGGTGCTGACCTCCAACCGCACGCGCGAACTGCACGACGCGCTCAAGCGCCGCTGCCTCTACCACTGGATCGACTACCCGGATGTCGCCAAGGAAGTCGCCATCGTCCAGGCACGCCTGCCGGGTATCGCAGCCAGGCTGGCCGGCCAGCTCGCTTTCTTCATGCAGCGCATCCGCCATGAGGACCTGCACAAGAGGCCCGGTGTCGCCGAGACGCTCGACTGGGCCGAGGCCCTGCTCGCACTCGGTGCCGCCGATCTCGACCCGGCGACGGTGGATGCCACGCTGGGCTGCATCCTCAAGTACAAAGCCGACCAGGACCGCCTGCGCGCAGCCGGGATCGACCGGCTGCTCGGCGACGCCCGCCAGGCTCGCGAGTTTGCCGCCTCGCCGATGACGCGCTGATGCCTGCCGGCCAGCCGACGGCCTTTCTCGAACGCATCCTCGGATTCCTCGGCGCGCTGCGTGCCGCCGGCCTGCCAGCCGACCCGGCCGGGGCGATCAGCCTCGGCGAGGCCCTGACCCGGATCGACATCGGCCGGCCGGCGGACGTGCAGGCGGCCGCACGGGCCCTGCTCGTCCACCGGCGCGAACATCTGGGTCTCTTCGACGAGGTGTTTCGCGAGTACTGGCTCGGCCAGCACCGCCCCGGGGGCAACGTCCCGGGCGAGCATGCGAGCGAGGTGAGCGGCCGCTCCCCCACGCGCCTGCCACAGCTTGCGGCGGGCGAGGAGTCGGCCGGCGAGCGCGAACGCGCGGGCACGGGCTACAGCCCCGACGAGGTCATCGCCCGTCGCGACCTCGCCACGCTCGGCGAGGGCGAGATCGAACGGGCCCGCTGGCTGCTGCGTGAATTCATCCGCGCGTTCGCCGCCCTGCGGGTGAAGCGCTACGCGCGCGCCCGGCGTGGATCGATACCGGATTTCCGGCGCCTGCTGCGGCAGGCGGCGGTGCGCGGCGGCGATCTCGCCACGCTCCCCTGGCGGCACCGGCCGCGCGAGCGCACGCGACTGCTCGTGCTCTGCGACGTGTCGGGTTCGATGGAGCGCTACGCGCGCTTCCTGCTCGAATTCGTCTACGGGCTGCGCCGCGAGCTGCCCGACACCGAGGTCGCCGTGTTCGCCACGCGCATGACCGTGATCACCGACCTGCTGCAGACCGGGGCGGTGACCCGCTCGCTGCGCGAAGTCGCCGCCCGGGCCGGCGACTGGGGCGGCGGCACGGACATCGGCGGCTGCCTGCGCGACTTCAACGACCGCTACGCCCGCGACCTGGTGCGCTACCGCACGACGGTGGTGCTGCTCAGCGACGGCTGGGACCGCGGCGATGCTGCGGTGATGGCGGCGGAAATCGCCCGGCTGCGCCGGCGTGCCCATCGCCTGGTGTGGCTGAACCCGCTGCTCGGCAACCCTGATTATCAGCCGCTGACGCGCGGCATGAGCACGGCGTTGCCCTATCTCGACCACTTCCTGCCGGCGCACAACCTCGAGAGCCTCGCGCGGCTGGCGCGCGTGCTTGCCGATGACCGTCGTGGGGTCGCGACTGGCGTCGCTCCTACCGCAGCTGCGATCGGGCGCGGCGCGAAAATCGGGTCGCGACTGGCGTCGCTCCTACAGGGCAAGCCCACGCCGGATCAGCACCCG
>JADZBS010000007.1 GCA_020851975.1 Gammaproteobacteria bacterium
GCCGCGTGCACCGCTGCCGGTGATGCCACGGGCACCGCTGCCGGTGATGCCGCGGGCACCGCTGCCCGTGATGCCACGGGCACCGCTCCCGGTGATGCCACGGGCACCGCTCCCGGTGATGCCGCGGGCACCGCTGCCGGTGATGCCGCGAGCACCGCTACCCGTGATGCCGGATAGCGCGCTAGCGCTAAAGGCAACAACCTTGGATGAGGCAAGATCCTGGATTCCTACGATTTCGACGATGACCGAACCTTCGCTCTGCGAGAGCAAGGGATCGACAAATGCTTGAGAGAGGTCTACGGCGCTTCCGCTGACCAATGCCGTTCCATCAGGACCCATGACTTCAATCAGTCCACGCACATACACCGGAGAAATCGCTGGCGAATAGCGACCGCCGAGACGAACCACGTTGCCAGCGGTTGCAATCCCGTCGCCATTCATGACGCCCGTTACCGCAATGTACTCACCATTGGCAACTTGTCCACTTGGAAAAGCGGTCGCTGAGTCGATAGCGATTGGGCGGTCAAGGACGACAAGCCATGACTGATCAAGCAGGTTATGAACTGAGGCAGGACCAACGGCCAGCAGATCCTCAACCCCGTCGCTCTCGACTGCTATGACGCCAGGTACAGCACCGAGCCTAACTGCGGACTCGGTAGTTGAAACAGCCAGATCACCATCGGAGCTGATACCGACAGCCACGACTCCGTTCCCCGCGTTCGCAGGTAATGAGAACGACAAGGTCAGGCATGCGGCAAGGATCAGCCGTTCAGCCGCATGGTGCCGATGGATATTCATTCGTCTTCCCCTGATGGCCTGTAACGAGTTTTTCGTCTTCGTTGTTTACGGTGTCGCCCTCGTTAGAGGGTGTTGTCCTTGGTCTTCTTGATGTAGTGGTAGATCCCAACACCTGTGTGGACGATGGGCTCTCGTTCATTCTCTGTAATGGGCTCAAGCTTGCTCAACCAATCGTCAATTTCTTCAAGGAGAAACTGCCCTCGTTCGCGCACATACGTTTGAAAGATGGGTAGATCGCTCACTCGAATGCCGGAATCAGCATCCACCGTACGTTCGAGAAGCCGTCTATCCGGATCGATCTCAGTTCGGTTGAAATCCATGGTCTCTACGAAATTACGAACTGCGTTACCCAATCGGTCCAAACTTTCCGGCGCGTCAGCCTTGGGCAGGTAGGTTCGAGTCAGCACCTTGATTCGGCCGCCATCTGTTTCGATAGCAACTCCAATACGCAACAGCTCATCCAACATGGCTCGTGCTGGCATGTCACCCGTATAACGTCGCACCAGTTCCGCAAATGTCGATTGGCCAGGTGAGTCATACGGCACGTCCAACGGCAGCCCATATGGGCCTGTGAACTCAGGATCCGTGTGCCACCCGGACAAAATGCGAGCAACGCGGTTCAGGTTTGAGGCGTTGGTCTTTCGTTTCTTGCCTCGCTCTGTAATCAGCCGGTTAACTTCTTTTCTTGTCAGGCCGGTCAGGATCGCGATGCGCCCCTGAGTCATGTTCTTGTCGGGCAGCTGGAAGTCGCCTGAGGCGACTTCCACGTACACGTCTTTGGCTACCTCGCTGAACTCACCGAACGAGACGCCATTTCTGATCAGAATCCGAATCAGTGGCCGCAAAAGCCGCTTGTAGGCAGCCAGGATGGCGAGCTTCAGGTCGGCTTCTGGCATTAAACATAAATTCTGTGATTAGGGAAAATATTCCCAAAAGCTGGTGACGTCAAGGAGGTTACGTAAGCAGAAACCGGGGCTTACGGGCGTCAGCTAACGACTGTTTCTTCAGATAAATAATCTGGTATGACGGCCAATATTCTGTAAAACCAAGAAATATTGGTTGATAACCGCCCGGGTGATGGGTGGCGGATTATGACGAAAACGGCGGAACGAGCGGGGCGGTAGCGGGAGGCCGCCCGCCTTCCTGGGATTCCGGGCGATGCCGGCAGGGCGCTAGGCGGAGTCGTCGACGGGGCGCGGCATCACGATCCACAGGACGAGGTAGGCGAGGATGCCCGGAAAAGCCGCCGACAGGATCGAGATCGCGACATAGAGGATGCGTACGACGGTCGGATCCCAGCCGAGCCACTCGGCAATGCCGGCACAGACACCGGCGATCATGCGATCCCGGGAACGTCGCAGGCGGGGCTGGTTGCTGATCATCGTCTGCCCTCGATGGGATACAGGTCGATCATGGTTCCCTGCCGTCCTCGGCTGGCACCATCGTTTGCAGGAACGCATGCGTGGCGTCCAGGACTGCGGCCAGGTGCGCCTCGCCACCGCCGGGTACCGCAAAGCGACCGAACCCCCAGGGTCCCAGTTCGGGCAACGTGACGTGCACCGCGGTGGCCGGTAGGCGCGCGTTGGCGCCCGCATCACGGCCTGCGCTCGCCTGTGGCGAGCCGATGCCGTGAATCGCCAACACCGGCATGTTGCTTCCCGAGAGGTCCACGAACCACGGCGGTTTGCTTGCCCACAGTACCAGACCGGCGAGCGGCCCGGCATGGCCCCTTGCAAACACTGCTGCCATGGCGCCGCCGAGTCCATGCCCGACAATGACCCAGCGACGAAGATTGCGTTCGCGGGCCATGATGCGCGCGGCGCAGTCCGGATCGAGCACAGCGAGATTGAGGGGCATCGGGCACAGCACGACGAGATGCCCCCTGGCTGCCAGAGCGTGCAGAATCGGGGCGTAGGCGACCGGTTCGGCACGGGCGGCAGGATAGACGATCACGCCAGTCAGCGGGTCGGCATCCCGCGACCGGAACGTGATCCACTCGTTGCGTGTCACCAGCACGGTTTCGTCGGAGTCGAGGGCGAGGCGTGCAGGATCCTCGGCGGGAACCGTCTGGCGGGCCCAGACGAGCACGCCTGCGCCTACGGCGAAGACGATGGCGAGGACGGCGAGCGCTCCGGCCCCGAGCCATCGCCATACGACGATCAATCGTTCGACGACGGACGGCATCAGCCCGATCCTGGCGTCGTTTGCGGTTTCTCCATGGGCGCGGCTGCCGTCATCGTTCCACCGGCAGGCGATGCTGCCACATCGACGGGGGTTCATCATTCCTGAAAATTGCGGTGGCCGCCGCGCCGGGCGCGGCGGCGGCGATTCGCGCGCAGGTCGGCACGGCCTGGCATCCCCCGACGGCGAGCGTACGCGCGAGCAGGTAAGATGGCGCCATGAGCCGCAATCCGGCGCACGCGCGTGGTACACGCAGCTTTTTTGCCTACGAGAGCCCTGAGGCCGGAAGCGTCGGGCTCTGCCGCGGGCTGTCCTGCGAGTTGAACGGCGGCGCTGACCTGCATGCGCGCCTCGCCGGCGGCCACGAGTGCTTTCCCGTCTTCTGCCTCGGCATGTGCGATCGCTCGCCGGCCATCCTGACCGCGGGGGAACGGGTGCTCTGTGGGGCAAGTGCCCTGCAGTGGCCGGATGTCGCGGGGCAGGGCCTGCCACCGATGCCGGTCGACGTGCGCGCCATCTCGCGGCGCGCCATCGTGACCGAGAGGATCGGCATCGGGCCTCACGCCAGCCTCGATCGTGCCCGGGGCGCGGGCGTGTACCAGGCATTGTCCAGGGCCATCGCCGCAGCGCCTGCGCAGGTGCTGGCGCAGGTCGAGGCGAGCGGCGAACAGGGGCGCGGCGGCGCCGGGTTTCCCACGGGAAGCAAGTGGCGCAGCTGCGCGGCCACGGCGGCTGAGCATCGCTACGTCGTCGCCAACGGCGACGAGGGCGATCCGGGCTCATTCATCGACCGCGTCCTGCTCGAGGACGATCCCCATGCCGTTCTCGAGGGCTTGCTGCTCTGCGCGTTTGCTGTCGGAGCCCGCGAAGCGATCGTCTACATCCGGGCCGAGTATCCGCGGGCCCGTGCGTGCATGGCCCAGGCCATCGCGGAGGCGCGGGAAGCCGGCTACCTCGGCCCGGCCGTGCTCGGTTCGGGCTTCTCCTGCGAGGTGCGCCTGGCGACCGGGCAGGGCAGTTACGTGTGCGGCGAGGAGACAGCGCTGCTCAACGCCATCGAAGGCCGGCGCGGCGAGGCCCGGGTGCGTCCGCCGTATCCGGCCACGGCCGGGTTGTTCGGTTGCCCGACGGTGGTCAACAACATCGAGACCCTGGTCAACATCCCGTGGATCCTGCGCGAGGGACCGGCGGCGTTCCGCGCGCTCGGCACTGCGGCTTCGCCGGGAACCAAGGCATTCTGCTTCAACCGCGGGTTTGCGCGCCCCGGCATCGTAGAGGCGGAGTTCGGCGTGACACTGGCCGAACTGATCGACGTGCATGCCGGTGGAGCGCGAGACGGCAGGCCGCTGCTGGCCGTGGCGCTTGGCGGGCCGATGGGCAGTGTGCTCAGCCCCGCGGACTTCGACGTCGTGGTCGATCAACCGGTGCTCGCTGCCCGCGGCATTCGTCTCGGGCATGGCGGGCTGGTCGCGATTCCGGCGGGAGCCGATCTGGCCGGCATCCTGCGCTCCTGGGTGGAATTCATGGCGGCGGAATCCTGCGGCCGCTGCGTGCCCTGCGGCCTCGGCTCGCAGCGGCTGCTCGGAATGGCGCGCAGCCTGACCGAGGGCGGCATTCACCCGGCCGCTTTGGCGGCGCAGTGGATGGCACTCCTCGACACCATCGAAGCCGGCAGCCTGTGCGGCTTCGGCCAGGGGATCCCCGGACCCCTGCGCAAACTGTGGCACCTCTGGCAGAGCCGGGATGGCACCGATGGCTGAGGTGAGGATCGTCGTCGACGGAGTTCCCGTGACGGTCGCCGCCGGCACGACGCTGCTGGCTGCGGCGGCTCGAGCAGGGCGTGCCGGGGCGATCCCCACGCTGTGCCACCGTGAAGGCTCGCTGCCGCAAGGCGGATGCCGGCTGTGCCAGGTCGAGGTGCAGGGCGCGAAGCGTCCGCTGGCAGCGTGCACGGCGCTCGTGGCAGAAGGCATGGAGGTGAGCACGTCGAGTCCCCGTCTCGAAACGGACCGGCGCGCGATCCTCGACCTCATGGCCGCACGGTTTCCGCGCGCCGCCACGGCGGCAGGTCCGGGACGCAATGCCGGGGAATTCCAGGCGCTGCTGCAGCGGTTCGGTGTGTCACCGCCGCAGAGCCTGGCTGGTGAGGTCGCCTCCAGCAGTGAGCATCCCTACCTGCGCTTCGATCAGGCGGCGTGCATCGTCTGCCGCCGTTGCCTGCTCGCCTGCGAGGACCTGCAGGGCCAGTTCGTGTTTGCGGTGGGTGAGCGCGGCGGCGCAACCCGCCTGCTGTTCGGCGAGGATGAAACCTTCCAGACCTCGCCCTGCGTGAGCTGCGGAGCCTGTGTCGATGAGTGTCCCACGGGGGCGCTGCACGATGTCGACCGGACACCGGGCGTCCGGGCGGGCGCTGCCCCGGCCGTGCGCTCTGTCTGTGGCTACTGCGGTGTCGGTTGCAATATCGAGGTCGTCGCCCGTGAGGGTATGGTCGAGCGGATCGAGGGAACCCGGGACGCGGCGGTCAATCGCGGGCACCTCTGCGCCAAGGGCCGCTACGCCCACGGCTGGCAGCGCGCAGCCGATCGCCTGACGCAGCCGCTGTTGCGCCGCGACGGCAAACTCGAACGCGTCGGCTGGGACGAGGCGATGGACTGGGTCGTCCGGCGCATCGGCGAGATCCGCGATCGGCACGGGCCCGACGCGCTCGGCGTGGTGACCTCATCGCGCTCGACCAACGAGGCTGCCTACCTGTTGCAGAAGGTATTCCGTGCCGTGATCGGCACGAACAACGTCGACTGCTGCGCCCGCGTCTGCCACTCGTCGACGGCGCTCGCGCTGCGGTTGTCGACGGGCACCGGTGCAGCCTCGGCGTCCTACGCAGACATCGAGCGGGCCAGCACCATCGTGCTCGCTGGTGCCAACCCGACCGAGGCGCACCCGGTGATCGGGGCGCGCATCCGCCAGGCCGTGCGTCGTGGGGCCCGGCTGGTCGTGATCGATCCGCGGGCGATCGAACTCTGCGAGTGGGCAGCAATACACCTGCCACTCAGGCCCGGGAGCAACGTGGCGTTGCTGAACGCACTGGCCCGCAGCCTGATCGAGCAGTCGCTGGTCGACCACCCGTACGTGGCCGGGCGTACGGAAGGGTTCGAAGCCCTGCAGAATCACCTGCAACGGACATCGATCGAACAGGCTGCCGAGCAGTGTGAACTCACGCCGGAGGCGATCCGCGAGGCAGCGCGCCTCATCGGCGAACGCGGTCCGGCCCTGTTCGTGAGCGGGCTCGGGCTGTCGGAACTCACGCAGGGCACCGACAGCGTGCGCGCCCTGGCGAACCTGGCGATGCTCACCGGCAGCATCGGCCGGGCCGGGGCCGGCGTGCTGCCACTGCGTGGCCAGAACAACGTGCAAGGCAACGCCGACATGGGTTGCGCACCGGACTACGTCGCCGGCTACCAGCCGGTCGGCGATCCGCAGGTGCGCCAACGCCTGCAACGCCTCTGGGGCAAGGCACCGCCGGAGCGGAAGGGCTGGACGATTCCGGAGATGCTGGCCGCGGCCCGTGACGGACACCTGCGCGGGCTCTGGATCCAGGGCGAAGACATCGTGCAGAGCGACCCCGACGAAGCCGGTGTCATCCGTGCGCTGGAGCAGCTCGATCTCGTGGTCGTCCAGGAGTTGTTCCTCTCGCAGACGAGCCACTATGCGCACCTGGTACTGCCGGCTGCCGGGGTGTTCGAACACGACGGCACTTTCACGAATGGCGAGCGGCGCATCCAGCGGGTGCGCGCGGTCGTGCCCCCGCCGGGTGAGGCCAGGCCGGATTGGATCGTGGCCCTCGATCTCGGTCGCCGGCTCGGAGCCGACTGGCATTACACGCACCCAGCCGCGGTGATGGACGAGATCGCTGCGCTCGCCCCGCCTCTCTTCGGCGGCGTCGGCTATGCCCGGCTCGACGGCGACGGGTTGCAGTGGCCCTGCCCCGAAACGGGCCATCCGGGCACGACCTGCGTGCACGAATACGGTTTCCTGCGCGGCAAGGGGCAGCTGGCGCTCCTCGACTATCTGCCCACGCCCGAGACTGTCACGCCCGAGCGGCCGTACCTGCTCATCACCGGGCGCGTGCTGCAGCAGTACAACGTGGGCACCATGACCCGACGCACCGGCAACCTCGCGCTCGCGCCCCAGGACTGGCTGGTGATTCATCCTGCCGATGCCGCAGAGATCGGAATCGACGACGACGACCGGGTCATCGTCGACAGCCGCAACGGGACGATCGAAGTACCAGTGCGCCTGGCGTCGGGGGTGCAGCCGGGGACGCTCTTCCTGTCCTTCCACTTTCCGCAGACGCATGCGAACGCACTGGTCGGCAGCCAGCGCGATCCCCAGTCGCATTGCCCGGAGTACAAGGTGACGGCCGTCGGGTTGAAGCCGGCAGGGCGGCGATGACCACTGCCGTTCCGCCAGGCTGGCCGGCCATCTCGCGCCACGTCTGGGAATCGCGGTACCGCCAGCCCGGTGAGGCGGACCTCGACGCCACCTGGTCGCGCGTTGCCGCGGCCGTAGCCTCGGCCGAGCAGAGCGATCGCGAGGGCTGGACGGCACGCTTTCGCGAGCTGCTCGCCGGATTCAGGTTCCTGCCGGGCGGTCGCATTCTCGCTGGAGCCGGCACCGGGCGGCGCGTCACCCTGTGCAACTGCTTCGTGATGGGCGTGATCGAGGATCGCCTGCCGGCGATCTTCGACAGCCTCGCACAGGGCGCGCTCACCATGCAGCAGGGTGGCGGGATCGGCTACGACTTCTCGACGCTGCGGCCGCAGGGGACGCAGGCCCAAGCGAGCGGCGCGATCGCCTCCGGCCCCGTTTCCTTCATGCGGATCTGGGACGTGATGTGCTCGACCGTCCTGTCCACCGGTGCGCGTCGCGGGGCCATGATGGCGACCCTGCGCTGCGATCACCCCGACATCGAGGCCTTCATCGACGCCAAGCGCGACCCGGCGGAGTTGCGCCACTTCAACCTGTCGGTACAGGTCACGGACGATTTCCTGGCCGCGGTTCACCGTCGGGAGGACTGGCCGCTCGTGTTTCCGGCCGCAGGGAATGGTGAGGCCGGCCCGATCATCGAGCGGCGCTGGACGGGTGCCTCAGGCGCCGTTCCGTGCCGCGTCGAGCGCATCGTGCCGGCTGCCGCGCTGTGGGAGCGGCTCGTGAATGCCGCCTACGACACGGCCGAGCCCGGCGTGCTGTTCGTCGACGCGATCAATCGCGACAACAACCTGCATTGGCGCGAACAGCTGACGGCCACGAACCCCTGTGGCGAGATCCCGTTGCCACCCTTCGGCGCCTGTGACCTGGGGTCGCTCAACCTGACGGCCTTCGTCATCGACCCCTTCGAACCGGGAGCCCGCCTCGACCTGGAGCGGCTGCGCAGCAGTACGCGAACAGCCGTGAGGTTGCTCGACAATGTGCTTGATATAACAGCATTTCCCCTGGCGGAGCAGTCTGCCGTGGCACGGGCCACGCGACGCATCGGCCTGGGCATCACGGGACTCGGTGATGCGCTGGCCATGCTCGGCCAGCGCTACGACAGTTGGACCGGACGCGGGGTGGCCGAGGAGGTGATGCGCACCGTGTGCCTGGAGGCCTACGCGGCGTCGGTGGACCTCGCCTGCGAGCGGGGCAGCTTCCCGGCGTTCGAGCGCGACGCTTTCCTGGCTGGCGGTTTCCTCCGCCGGCTGCCGTCGGCGTTGCGCGAGGCCATTGCCAGGGATGGCATCCGCAACAGCCACCTGCTGGCGATTGCCCCGGCCGGGACGATCAGCCTGCTGGCCGGCAACCTGTCGAGCGGCATCGAGCCGATCTACGCCCTGGAGGCCCGGCGGCAGGTGCTCGACGCCAGCGGCCGCTACGAGACTCACCGCACCGCGGATTTCGCCTGGTCCCAGTGGCAGCAGCAATTCCCCGGCGCGGCACCACCCGCCACGCTGGTCGAGGCGGCACGGATCGAGCCGCTGGCCCACCTCGCGATGCAGGCGGCGTTGCAGCCCTGGGTCGACAACGCCATCTCGAAGACCATCAACGTGGCAGCCGACATCGGCCGCGACGCTTTCGGCGAGATCTACCTGGCGGCTCACCGGTTGGGTCTGAAGGGCTGCACGGTGTTTCGTCCCAATGCCATTCGAGGCCAGATCCTGGCGCCGCAGGACATGGCATCGGCGAGCCCCTGCTGCGGTATCGAGCGTGAAGGCGACTGATGCCATCCCGGCCCGTGCAGTCGTGCCCGGCCACCGTCTAGAATGACGCTCCCCAAGCGATGTTTCAGGGTGGCGCCATGGCCGATACCGTCACGACCGACAAGCTGATAGAGGATCTGCACCTGGTGATCCGTGATGCCGAGGCGCTGCTCCAGGCTACTGCCGGCCAGGCGGGCGAGCGCATGCAGGATCTGCGCGAGCGGGCCCAGGCCACGCTCACGCGGGCACGCGCACGTCTTGCCGACATCGAGCACGACGCAGTGCGCGAGATCAGGGCCGCGGCGGCCGGTGCCGACGA
>JADZBS010000008.1 GCA_020851975.1 Gammaproteobacteria bacterium
GTCGCTCCTACCGGGTCCTGATCCGGCGTGGGCTTGCCCCGTAGGAGCGACGCCAGTCGCGACCTCTTCTCCCGACCAAAAAAACCCCGGCGCCGGTCACCCGGCACCGGGGTCATCGGCCGGGCAGCCCCGGCGCTCTCGTCCCTGCAGCCGCTCAGAACGTGGCGGTCAGCATGAGCCAGTACTTGCTCGTGTCACGCGTCCAGGACTGCGCCGGGTTCATCGTCGTCACGTCGCTGTCATAGGTCGCGCCCTTCAACAGCACCGCGTAGTGCTTGGCGAGCGGCCAGTTGGCCGAGACGTCGAGTTCCGTGCCCCAGTCCTGGCTGCCGGTCTCGGCGCTGAAGTCGTGCCAGGTCACCACCCAGTCGGCCCCGAGCGCCTTGCCGGTCACCGCCACGTACAGATCCTCGATGCCGCCATTCGGCGTGGCGAGGAACTGGTCGGCCCAGCCCTGGAAGGCGTGCAGCGTGGCGAGCGGCGTGCGAAACGCCGAACCGGCCGCCGTGTCGCCCTCGAGGACCTCGTAGCCCGCTTTCAGGCCGAGCTTCGGCTGGCCGATGCCCGCTTCCACCAGGTAGTAGTCGGCGTCGTAGTCGACCGGGTTGTCGCCTTCTTCGCTCTGCGTGGCGAACTCGGCCGTGTAGCCGAACTTCCACTCGCCGCTGACCGGGATGGCACCCGTGGCGCGCAGGCCGTAGGTTTCGTTGGAGAAGCTGTCGGCGTTGTCGAAGTCCATCTGGTACCAGTAGCCGGCCAGGTTCAGGGCTGGTGCGAGCGCGTAGCTCACGTCCACGAGGTTGGTGTTGGTGTCGAGGTCACGCGGCGGCGTGCCCTTCTCCGGCCCGAAGATGCGGTTCACCTGCCCCACGAAGGTGTAGGAAGCGGTGAGCTTGTCGCCGAACTTGTGGCTGATGGTCGCCGCGTCGTAGGTCTGTTCATTCTGCCGCCAGCCCACTCCGCCCACGAAGCGCTGGTTGTTGCGTTCGATCCGTTGGCGACCCACCGTGATCTCGGTGCCCGCGAAGCCCGTATAGCGCAGCAGTGCCTGGTTCAGGTCCGTGCCTTCCGGGTCGATCACCGACGGCCGGTCGGTGACGCCGTTGCGGGTATCGTTGAACTTCTCGGCGCCGATGTTGCGCACGTCGTCGATTTCGACCAGCACCCCGAAGCCGCTGATCGGCTGGGGCGCCAGCGTCAGCCGCGAGCGCAGCGTGTTGGCCCAGGCATCCTCGCTGAATGCGTCGTCGTCGACCGCTTCGAAGCGGTAGCGGAATCCCAGGTTCACCGTGCTCGCCTTGACAGAGGCGGCGATCTGCTCGGTCAGTGTCTCGGCTGCGACGCCCGTCGCCATCATCGCCAGCAACGTGCCCGCACCCGCGGCCAACCGGTGACCGCCCCGCTTCCTTTTTGCACTGTTCACGCGTATTTCCCTCTTGCTGTGGCCGGCATGCCACAAGGCCCCGGCCTGTTTCGATGCCGTTTTTGAGTATGCGCCGGTCATCCACGACAGCTATACGGGGATGTGCCTACCGCAACGCAAGATCAGCGCTGCGATGGCGGCCGACTTGGGCCTCAGAAGCGATAGGCGAGCGTGATACCCAGTTCGCGTCCGCGCGGCAGGGGGACCGCGAAGCCACGAGGGATGCTGCTCGGACGAGCGCCCTGTTGCGGGAAGGGGAGCAGCGTCTGCGTGCGCCGGTCGAAGAACCGCAAGGTGTCGATGGGCGTGTCGTCATCGAAGAGATTCGTTGCCCAGAGGCTGATGTCCCATGCGGCGAAGGCCAGGCCGGTGCGCAGGCCGACGAGCTGGCGAGCGCCGGTTTCGGCGAGATTGTGCTCGGCCACGTACTTCGACGACTGGTAGCTCCAGTCGGCGCTGCCATACCAGTCGAGCTGGCTGCTGATCGGCCGGTCGTAGCGCACGATGAGCGAGGCCATGTGCTCGGGGACGCGCGGGGATTCATGGCCGGAGACGTCGCCGAGACGCTGGTTCTCCGCGAAGCTGCCATCACTGCCGAACAGGTCGGCCTGCTCCTGGCTCACCCACTCCTCGAACTCGGAGTCGGTCCAGGTGTAGGTGGCCCGCACCGTGATCTCCTCGGTGGGGTTCGCCGCGAGTTCGGCCTCGATGCCCCACACTTGCGTGCGCCCGGCGTTCGTGATGATGGAGGCGGTTCCGCCGGTGGCGAGCTCGACGAGTTCCGTGAGCTGCTGGTCCTCGACGTCCAGCCGATAGCCGGCGAGCGCGATGTCCAGTCGCCGGTCGAGCAGCGAGGCCTTGACGCCGACTTCGTAGTTCCAGGCGCTCTCCTCGTCGACCGTGCGGTAGCTCTCGTCGGGTGAGCCGTCAGGACGGGCCGGCACGCGGGTGTTGAAGTCGGGCGGTTTGGTGCCGCGTGACAGGTTGACGTAGACCGTGGTCGTGTCGAACGGCTGCCAGCTCAGCGTGAGGCGTGGGGTGAGCGCATCTTCCTCGGCGCGATAGGCCACGCCGGGCTCACCGACCGGCAGGCGCGTGACGGTGACGTCGTCCTCCGCCCAGCGCAGCTCCAGTCCGGCCGTCCAGCGCTCGGCAAAATCCCAGGTCACGGCACCGAAGAGCGCCCGGTTCTTCACCTCGTCGCGATCGCGATCGATGGCGGTCGCTGTCCCGGTGCAGGGGTCGATGCGATTGCGCGCCGTGACGTCGGTCTCGCCCCGGTAGAAGTATGCACCGGCGGTGAACCGCCAGGCGCCGATGGCGTCCGTCGTCAGCCGCAGCTCCTGTGACAGGTCATCGAAATCCTTGCGCTCGTGGTTCAGGAAACTGCCCGGCGGCTGCGAACCCGGTGGCAGGGGTGCACCGCAGACATAGGTCGGTGGCACGCTCGGATCGTAGCCGGCATAGGAAGTGTCGAAGCCGAGGCTGTACTCGTCGTCGATGATTCCCGTGACGCTCGTCAGCATGACGGCACCGAGCCGCCAGTCCACCGCGAGGCTGGCGAGCAGGCGGTCGAGTTCGGTGCCGGCGCCGCCGTTGCGCTCGAGCAGGTCCGTGTACAACCGCACTTCGTCGACTGCCTGCACCTTGCCGACGAAGTACTCGCGCGCGCGAGGGGCATCGGCACTGCGTTCGCAGCAGTTGTTCAGCGTGGACGGCTGCAGGTACATCGCGAAGTGCTCGTCATCCACGCCCTGCCAGCCGAGCTTCAGCGTGACATCGAGGTCTGCGTCGGGCTCGAAGACGAGCTTGGCGGTGACTTCGTCGGATTCCTCGCCGCCGACATCGCTGCCGTCGCGCAGGTTGGTCCACTCGCCGCCGTACTCGCGGTGACCCGCGCCGAGTGCGAACCGCAGCTGCTCGCTGCCGAGCGGCCCACTCAGCCAGCCGGACAGGTTCAGCGTGTCGTGTTGCGCGGCGGTCGCCGACAAGCGACCGGTCAGTTCGCGCGACGGTGCACGGGTCACGTAGTTGACCGCACCCACGTAGGTGTTGCGACCGAACTGTGCCGACTGCGGGCCGCGCATGATTTCCACCCGTTCCAGCCCCTCGAGCTCGGTCGTCAGCAGCGCTGCGCCGACGTACACGCCGTCGACGAAGGTGTTGCCCGCATTGGCGTTGGTGACGCCGTTGCGCACCGTGGTGACGCCGCGAAACACCGGCCGGTAGGAAGCGGGCTGGCGGCCCAGCGCCGAATTCAACGCCAGTCCCGGCGTGAAGCGCGCCAGGTCGGTGAGATCGATGAGCCCGAGGGCCTCGATGTTCTCCGCCCGGAAGGCGGTGACCGCCACCGGAATTTCGAGAATGCTCTCCTCGCGCTTGCGTGCCGTGACGACGATTTCGTCACGGTGGGCCGCCTGGCCCTGGGCGGCGGCGAGGGCGGCCGGTGGTGGGGCGAGCACCAGGGCGCCGACGATCAGGACCCTGGCAGTCCGTCCGCATGGTCGGCGATACAGCATGACTCGTGGTCTTGCGTTGCAAAAACGACGCCACGATACCAGATGGCCGATGGCTTGAGACACACAGGTTCGCGCCGGGTCCGCTGGGTGAATAGCTGTTCCGGCACCGGCGGCCTGTCCATGATCCCAGCTTTTGGCAAGTCAGGCGGGACTACTTATAAAGATTCCCTTATAGTTCGGCCCGTGACTCTCGTGGCTGCACTGACCTTGTTGAAAGCGGGCGCCGATCCGACGCGCCTGCGGCTGCTGGCTGTCCTCGCCCGGGGGGAAGCGACCGTCGGCGAACTCGTCGAGGTGCTGGGCCAGAGCCAGCCGCGCGTGTCCCGCCACCTGCGGCTGCTGGCCGAAGCCGGTCTCGTCAGCCACTTCCGCGACGGCCAGTGGGTGTACTACCGCTTCGATCCGACCCCGGCAGCCGCACCCCTGGCCGGGCAGGCACTCGTGCTCGCCGGTGCGGGCGATGCGACGATCACGGCCGACGAGGCGCGCATGGCCGCGGTGCGCCGCCGCCGCGAGCGTTACGCGCTGACGGTGCCGGCTCCGGCGCGGCTCTGGGCCGAGGCGGCCGGCGATCGTCCGGACGAGCCGGCTTTGGCGCAGGCGCTGGCCGGCGTGCTCGGCGGCGGGCCGCTCGGTGACGTGCTCGATGTCGGCGTGGGTTCGGGCGCGCTCCTGCGGCTGCTCGCGCCGCGCGCCCGCAGCGCCGTGGGCGTCGATACCGTGCGCCGCATGCGGGTCCTGGCGCGCTCGCGCCTGCAACAGGCAGGGCTTGCGCACTGCACGGTGCGCGCCGGCGACATGTGCGCGCTGCCGTTCCCGGACCTGTCGTTCGACATCGTGGTGCTCGACGAGGTACTCGGGAGCGCCGTGGCGCCACAACGTGCCATCGAGGAAGCGGTGCGCGTCCTGCGGCCCGCCGGGCGCCTGCTGGTCCTCGACCGCATCCTGCCGGCGGTACGCCGGCTGCCGGGACAGCCGCCGCGCCAGGCGCTGTTCGAAAACCAGCTGGTCGTGATGCTGCGCGAGGCGGGGCTGCGGCCCGGTGCTCCGGCGTGGTTTCCCGGCCGATCGCTGCAGTACGCCCTGTTGCAGGCGTCGCCTGCTCCCAGCCGCACGAGGAACGGCACCCATGACTGAACCCGTCCAGGTCTCTTTCGAGTTCTTCCCGCCGAAGAGCGCCGCGATGGAGGCGACGCTCTGGCAGTCGATCGAGCGGCTGGCGCCGCTCGCGCCGCGCTTCGTCTCGGTGACCTACGGGGCCGACGGCTCCACGCGTGACCGCACGCACGCCATCGTCACGCGCCTGGTGCGCGAAACCGGCCTGCGCGCGGCACCGCACCTCACCTGCATCGGCGCGAGCCAGGGCGAGGTACTCGACATCGCGCGCCGTTACCACGACGAGGGCATCCGTCATCTCGTCGCGCTGCGCGGAGATCCGCCGGCCGGCCAGGTGCGCTACCAGCCGCATCCGGGCGGGTTTGCGTATGCGGCCGATCTCGTTGCCGGCCTGAGGCGCATCGGCGACTTCGACATCTCGGTGGCGGCCTACCCCGATGTGCACCCCGAGGCGCCGGATGCGGCTTTCGACCTCGACAACCTGAAGCGGAAGTTCGACGCCGGGGCGACGCGCGCCATCACCCAGTTCTTCTTCGACATCGACTCGTTCCTGCGTTTTCGCGACCGCTGCGCGGCCGCCGGCATCTCCGGTACGCTGGTCCCCGGGTTGCTGCCGATCGGGCGCTTTTCGCAGATGCTCGGTTTCGCCGAGCGCTGCGGCACCCCGGTGCCGGCCTGGCTGCACCAGCGCTTCGAGGGACTCGACGAGGATCCCGAGACGCGCCAGATGATCGCCGCGAGCGTGGCGATCGAACTCGTCGGCCGCCTGCGCCGTCACGGCGTGAGCGAGTTTCATTTCTACACGCTGAATCGGGCCGAGCTGACCTACGCGATCTGCTATGCGCTCGGCCTGCGGCCGCGCACCGCGGAGACTCGCCCGTGACCGCTTCCGCCTCGCGCCACCGCCGTTTCGCCGTCCTCCAGGACCTGCTCGCCCGGCGCATCCTCGTGCTCGACGGCGCCATGGGGACGATGTTGCAGGAGCACCGGCTCACGGAGGCCGACTACCGTGGCACGCGCTTTGCCGACTCCGCGCGCGACCTCAAGGGCAACCACGACCTGCTGACGCTCACCCGCCCGGACGTGATCGGCGCCGTGCATCGGGCGTTCCTGGAGGCCGGCGCCGACATCGTCGAGACCAACACCTTCAATTCGAATGCGCCATCGCAGGGCGACTACGGCCTCCAGGCGCTGGTGGGCGAGCTGAACCTCGCGGCTGCCCGCATCGCGCGCGCCGTCGCCGACGAGGTCGGCGCTCGTACCGGCAGGCCGCGCTTCGTTGCCGGCGTGCTCGGCCCGACCAACCGGACCGCCTCGCTGTCGCCGGACGTCGATGACCCCGGCTTTCGCAATATCGGCTTCGACGACCTGGTGGCGACCTACCGCGAAGCGGCGGCCGGCCTCATCGACGGCGGCGCCGACTTCATCCTGGTCGAGACGGTGTTCGACACGCTCAATGCCCGCGCCGCGCTCTACGCGGTCCAGGCGCTCGCCGACGATCTCGGCGAACCGGTGCCGGTCATGCTGTCGGGCACCATCACCGATGCCTCCGGCCGCACCTTGTCGGGCCAGACGACGGAAGCCTTCTGGAACTCCGTGCGCCACGCCCGGCCGTTCATGATCGGCCTGAACTGTGCCCTCGGTGCCGGGGAGCTGCGCCCCTATGTCGCGGAACTCGCCCGCGTGGCCGACGCCCGCGTGAGCGTGCACCCGAACGCCGGCCTGCCGAACGAGTTCGGCCAGTACGACGACACGCCCGGCCACATGGCCCGCATCCTCGGCGAGTTCGCCAGTGCCGGCCTCCTCAACATGGTCGGGGGCTGCTGCGGCACGACGCCGGCGCACATCACGGCCATCTGCGAGGCCGTCGCCGGCGTGAGGCCGCGCGCCGTGCCTGCGATCGAGCCGCGGCTGCGCCTGGCTGGTCTCGAGCCGTTCGACATCGGGCCGGGTTCGCTCTTCGTCAACGTGGGAGAACGCACCAACGTCACCGGCTCGGCCCAGTTCCGCCGGCTGATCGCCGCCGACGACTACACCGCGGCCGTGGCCGTGGCGCGCCAGCAGGTGGACGCCGGGGCGCAGATCATCGACGTCAACATGGA